>CAXACF010000037.1:0-8981 GCA_963967125.1 uncultured Rhodobacterales bacterium
GCTTTCTACTTAGCCTCCAGCTCTGCCCCAATATCAGCGCAATAATCACCCCGATTAAGCCAGAAATCAAAAATCGTGCAGAGAGCGAATAGAGCGGCGGCGCATAGGCCACAATAATCCGTGCCGAGGTAAATGCAGAGGACCACATAAGCGCAAAGGCCAATCCCAAAAATACTGCCCTGCCGTCCATGTCGCACTCCATTACTATTCGTAGGAAGTCATTTCACGCCTAATCCCAAATGAAAAGGGGCCGCGAAAACCGCGACCCCAAAAATTTTGAGAGACAATTGTTCGGATTAACCGTTTACGCTGTCTTTCAATGCTTTCGCGATTGTCATTTTAACAACTTTGTCAGCTGGTTTTTTGAACTGTTCGCCAGTTGATGGGTTGCGCACCATGCGCTCTGGACGTTCACGGCATTGGATTTTACCAACGCCTGGCAAAGTGACAGCACCGCCGCCAGAAACTTCACGTGTGATAATTCCACAGATCGCGTCCAAAGCCGCGCCTGCAGATTTCTTGTCAGCGCCCATTTCTTCGGCCAGCGCCGCAACAAGCTGTGTCTTTGTCATTGGTTTAGACATTCTTATACTCCTTACACTGCCCTACTTTTTGGGCCTCGTGAAACGGATTTAACTGAATGTTGCGACGAAACACAACAAATAGTGGACTTTTTCTGACAAATTCATCCTTTTTTTCCAAAAAATTATGCTTAAAGAAACGCTGTTTCGTTAAAACTGCGCAATTTTCGGCTTTGCAGACGTTCAAGAGGCATTTCACAAAGCAATTCCATGGCGCGAATTCCGATCAGCAAGTGCCGCGAAACTTGCGTATTGTAGAATGATGATGCCATCCCCGGTAACTTAAGTTCACCATGCAGCGGTTTATCACTCACACACAAAAGTGTTCCATAGGGTACGCGAAACCTGTACCCATTCGCGGCAATTGTCGCGCTTTCCATATCCAGCGCAACGGCTCGTGATTGGCTTAGTCGATGAACGGGCCCACTGTTGTCACGTAATTCCCAGTTTCTGTTATCAACAGTCGCCACAGTTCCAGTGCGCATGATTTGCTTAAGCTCAAAACCGGACACTTCGGTAATATCAGCAACCGCTTTTTCCAAGGCGATTTGTATTTCTGCCAAGGCGGGAACTGGGACCCATGCGGGCAAATCATCATCCAACACACGATCTTCGCGTAGATAGGCATGCGCCAGAACAAAATCACCTAAACTCTGACTATTGCGCAAACCTGCGCAGTGCCCCACCATCAACCACGCATGTGGGCGCAGGACCGCGATGTGATCCGTGGCGGTTTTCGCATTCGATGGACCAACACCAATGTTCACCAAAGTGATGCCGTTCCCATCGGGACGCTTCAGGTGATAACTGGGCATTTGCGGTAGTTTCGCGGGATAAGTTATCTCTGTATCTGGATCAGTAATTTCAACATTCCCAGTGCTAACAAAGCTTGTGTATTCTGACGACGGATCGGCAAGCATCTTGCGCGCATAGTTTTCAAATTCAGACACATAGAACTGATAGTTTGTGAACAACACAAAGTTCTGAAAATGTTCAGGATCAGTTGCAGTGTAGTGTGCCAATCGCGCCAGTGAATAATCAACCCGCTGCGCTGTGAACAGCCCCAGCGCCTCTTCCTCTGTATCACCTGAATTGATTCCATTCACAATATCATCATTGGTCGTACCCAAATCAGGAACATCAAAAATATCCCGCAAAACAAAGTTTGCTGAACTGTCTGAAGGGATTTCAGTTTCAGTAGCCCCAATCATAGCAAAATGAATAGGTATTGCCGTTTCAGAAACTGCAATTTCAATGGCGACCTTATGATTTTCAATTAACAAGGCCATTTGCTGCGTCAAATAGTTCTTGAATAAATCAGGGCGTGTCACAGTGATGGAATATCGACCGGGGCCGGGGACGTGACCAAAACTTAGACGGCTATCAATTTGATCATACGATGTCGTTGTAATCCGGATTTCAGGGTAAAATGCCCGATAACGTTGATGCCCCGATTGTTGAGTTAAAACGGCCTGAAACTTTGAACGTAGAAAAGAGATGGAAGACGTATATATCGCATTAACATGTTCCCATGCGTCATTCGCGTTGTGAAATTGTTTTTTTTCAATGGGTTCTGGTATCAAAATTCTATTTGGCGTTTCGTGCATGAAATTTCCCGATTGTTGCAGTACATTTTTTTATTCGACAGACCTATCTGCGTCATGCTGGATGATAACAACGCACATGTAAATTATGGAACAATAATTAGGGGCCCAAATGAATTACGAAACTATTTCAGCAGACGAATTTGGCAGATCTCTTAGCGGCGTCGGGTTAAATATATTGGTAAAAGATGTACACAGAACAGTGAATTTCTTGGAACGTGTTTTCGCGCTGAAATGTCATCAGGTAAGCAATGACTTTGCAATAGTATCTCACCACAATCATGTATTTCAATTACATGCGGATCATACATACCACTCGCATCCGATGATCAATCTGGTGCCCGAAAACCCCCCACGTGGTTTAGGAATTGAAATTCGACTGTATGATTGTGATCCTGATACAGCTGTTAAAAACGCAGAAGCACACCAATATCACGTATTAGAGCCCGCGCTGACGAAACCTCATGGGTTGAGAGAGGCATTTATTCAATGTCATGACGGCTATGTTTGGTGTCCGTCCAGAAAATCGTGAGGTTTTTGGCGTTTGCTATAAATAATGGCGCATGCCAAAATTAAACCGCTTAGAGAGGCGATTGTTCCTGCAGCGCTGATTGAAGTTTCAAATCCTAATAAAATTGGGAAATATCCAGCAACCGCGTATCCCAGGACAGCAGATAATGCGGAAAGTAAAAGGCTCAGCCAAACTTGATCACGAAGACTGTGGGTTAGAACACGCGCGGTGGCAGGCGGGCAGACAAACATTGCGACAACAATGATTGAACCCACTGCATCAAATGAAATAACCGCCGCAATTGTTGCTGCCAATGCCACACCAGCAGATACAATCCCAACAGGCACGCCTGAAATTTCAGCGAATGTTTGATCAAACGTCGAAACGATAAGAAATCTCCAACATACCAACATCACTGACGCGATAAGAGCAAAACCTATTATGGCACGGTTCAATTCAACAGGTATCGTTTGACGTGCCGCTGGATCGAAAACGGACATCCAACTTTCCCCATCAATCCAGATCAAACTTTCCAAATTTCCATAAAGCGCATGTTCGACATCTAAATGAACGTTTCCACCCGCGGTCAGTTCTATCATCAGGACGCCTACAGCAAAGAAAACCGATAATGTGGTGGCCATCGCCGCAGAATTATCCATGGATGTATATGTTCGTAGTACCGCGATTGTGCCTACAGCTGTTAAGCCAGCAACCGCTGCGCCTACCAACATAAAATAGGAACCAAGGTTTCCAAAAATTAGGAAGCTAATGACAATGCCTGGTAGAACCACATGACTGATTGTATCGGATAACATCGCCTGTTTCCGTAATATCAAAATATTGCCAACCAACGTACATGCCAGGGCCGAGAAAAGACCCGTTAAGATCGGCACAAAGCTGATTAGAAAAAAGTCATCAAACATTCGCACCTCTAATGTTTGTGACAACAATCGATAGTCCCAATGCAATAAACATGATTACCACAATAACCGCACCAGAAGGCAAGTTTGGAAGCAATGCGGAAATGATTACACCGATGCCAGCAGAGGCCGAACCAAACAAGGCCGATAGTAAAGACATCGACCACACGCCCGTTGTCCAAAGACGGGCCGTTGCCGCAGGAATCGTCAACATTGCAACGACCAGTATCAAACCAACAATCTTTAGACCGATTATGGTTATTACCAATGCCAATAAGTTCATTAGAAATGACATTCTGTGTTGAGTGTGTCCCGCCATTTCACTTAAGACAGGGTCAAAAATGAACGCAGTTAATGGGCGGCGGTATACCACCACAGCCGCGCTGCAAATGATCGAAACCAAACTGATGAACACCACGTCCTGTAACAGCATCCCTGATACCGAGCCCAAAATATAATCTTCAAGCCCCGCTTGTTGGCCAACTGAGACTGATTGAACACCCGTCAACAAGACTATCCCAAAACCAAAAAAGACCGAAAGTACAGCTGCGATTGCAGTGTCAAATCCCAATTTTGTACGCGCCATAATCCATTGAATTGCTACCACACCCAATAGCGCAGATGTCCCAGCACCGAATAGTAACACCCAAGAATTCTTCTGTTCCATGCCCAAAAACGTTGAAACAAGAAAACCAATGATCAATCCTGGAAGCGTTGCGTGGGCAAGTGAATCGCTTAACAAACTTGCCTTGCGCAGATAAACGAACGCACCTACATGGCCGCTTGAAAAACCAAATAACAAGGCGCCAACAAGTGCGAGCGTGGTATTATAGCCAATCAGTTCCGTCATCCACGGCCTGTCAAAAAATCCAAATTGGAAACGCCATAAGTTTTTTCAATATTTGACTTTGTGAAAACATCATTGACGGGACCAAAGGCGATCACTCTTTTGTTCAGCAAAATTACATCGTCAAAGTAGTCTGTGACAGTCGACAAATCGTGATGAACCGCGACTATTGATTTTCCATTTTGCTTCTGAGAACGCAGAATATCGACAATCACAGCTTCGGATTTTGCGTCGATCCCGCCAAACGGTTCATCGAGCAGAATAAGTTCAGCATCTTGTACAATGGAACGCGCCAGAAATACGCGCTGTTGTTGGCCACCTGACAATTGTGAAATCTGACGCGTTGCGAAGTCGGCCATATCTACATCCGATAACGCACGTTGAACCCTGTCTTTGTGCGCCGATGAAAAGCGGCGCAGCAGGCCCAATTCACCATATAAACCCATTGCAACAACATCGAAAACATTAGCCGGAAATTCCCAGTCGATTTGTGCGCGCTGAGGGACATAGGAAATGTTTTTTCTGTACTGTTTTGGTGACGCCCCAAAACATGAAATTGTTCCTGTACGGATTGGGATTAACCCCAATAGTGCTTTAATCAGTGTCGATTTTCCCGCCCCATTTGGACCAACAATTGCCGTCAGTTTTTGCGCGCGGGCATTAAAATCGACATCTTGGATCGCTGTTGTTCCATCGTAATCAACCATCAATTCGGTTACGGAAATTGCGTCGGCAGACATGTTACACGTTCAATTTATCATTCATGCCCCGCTTCGGGGCATCGACGCCAAGCGCACGCGCGATGGTAGTTAGATTATGATCAATCATCCCAACATATGTTCCTTCATATGTCCCGGCTGATCCCATCGCATCAGAAAATAACTGCCCACCAAGTTTCAAATCATGACCGCGGGCAGCAGTTCCTTCGATCAAAGCACGAATATTACGGTCTGATTGCGAGGATTCTACGAAAACGGCCTTAATCTGACGTTCTATGATTAGATTTACCAATTCTTCGATCCGATATAATCCCGCCTCACTTGTCGTGGAAATACCTTTGACCCCCATAACGTCAAAATCATAGGCCGATCCGAAATAACGAAACGCATCATGTGCCGTTAACAACACACGCGCGTGCTTGGGAACGCTGCCCAATATGTCATGGCCATAATCTGTTAGTCGTAACAAATTTTCCACAAAACGTGCATAGTTTTCGGCGATCTCGGCAGAGTTGTTCGGTAATTTAGACGATAATTCTGCTGCAATTGCGTCTGCTACATGAATCCACAGCGTTGGATCCATCCAAACGTGCGGATCATACTGCGATGAGGCATCATCATATGGTAAAAGTTTTTGATCGGGGACAGCTTCGCCAGCCGATAAGATTGGTTTCCGTTTGCCTAATTTGGCAAACAAATCCTCCATCTGCGCCTCGAGATACAATCCATGACGTATAATCAAATCCGCCTTTGTTAACGCGACAACATCGCTTCGTGTCTGTCGGAACGCATGAGGATCCGTGCCAGGCCCCATCAGAGCACGAATTGTGACGTTTGCAGGTGCAATTTGCTTGGCCGTGTCGGCAAGCATTCCGACCGTGCAAACAATATTCAGTGACTGATCCGCCAGTGCGATATGCGGCGCAGCGATAGCAGCGGCAGATAAACCCACGAAACGACGACGATTGATGTTCAAAGTACAGCTCCTTACCTCACGTACTTGAATATGCGAGTCATTCGCAAAAAGTCAACTTAATTGAGAATGAGTCGCAATTACATATTTTGGATTTGTGTTTAGAACCGTTATCTGCAATCCATTTTGCATATTGGCAAACGGACACCGAGATGAACATTTCGAACACCATCAACAGAAATATCTGCCACGAACTGGATTTAGATTGGGTTATGTCGGCCCAGGCAAACCAATCCGCAATAGAACGGCGCGCAGCGACCCTTGGAACGCGCAGAAGCGTTAAGAAAGAATTCCAGGCCGCTTGGCTGGCGCGCGCCATTTCCTGCATCGATTTAACGACATTATCAGGTGACGATACCGAGGACCGTGTACAAAGATTGTGCGCCAAAGCGCGACATCCATTGCGGGCCGATCTGGTGAAATCACTGGGTATAGAAGCGCTTACAACTGGTGCGGTCTGCGTATATCATGAAATGGTTCCTGCTGCTGTTGCTGCCTTATCTGAAAGCCAAATCCCTGTCGCGGCGGTATCAACTGGATTTCCTGCGGGCCTCTCATCACTAAAGCTGCGCATTGCAGAAATTGAAGAAAGCGTTGCAGCTGGGGCAACAGAAATCGATATTGTGATCAGTCGGCGACATGTCCTGAACCAAGATTGGCAAGCTCTTTTCAACGAAATGAAGTTGTTCAGAGAAGCCTGCGGAGAAGCACACGTCAAAGCAATTTTAGCAACGGGCGAGCTGGGGACATTGCGTAATGTCGCACGAGCATCTTTGATCTGCATGATGGCGGGTGCGGATTTCATAAAGACTTCGACAGGAAAAGAGAGCGTTAACGCGACCCTACCCGTTTCGCTTGTCATGGTGCGTGCGATCCGTGAATTTTATGAACAAACTGGTTACAAGGTTGGCTACAAACCTGCAGGTGGAATATCAAAAGCAAAAGACGCCTTGGTTTACCTCTCGATGATGAAGGAAGAGTTAGGTGTTGAATGGACCCGCCCCGAATTGTTCCGTTTTGGCGCATCATCATTGCTGGGGGATATAGAACGTCAACTCGAACACTTTGCCACTGGCGCATATTCAGCGTCATTTAGACACGCAATGGGGTGATCAAATGGACATCAAGGAAATTTACGAAACTATGGATTACGGAACCGCCCCTGAAAGCGCTGAAGAAGCAAACGCGTGGCTGGATAAGAACAATCGGATTTTCGGTCACTTTATGGACGGAGACTTCGTTTCAGGAACAGATCACTTCGAAACAATAAATCCAGCCACAGGTAAGGCTTTGGCACATGTGAGCCAAGCTTCATCGGCAGATGTAAATAGCGCCGTTGCCGCAGCAAACCGTGCATTTGATGAGTGGAGTACACGTTCAGGGTTTGAGCGCGCAAAAGTACTCTATGCGCTTGCACGGAACATCCAAAAACATGCACGCCTGTTCAGCGTTTTAGAAACGCTAGATAACGGCAAACCTATTCGGGAATCGCGTGATATTGATATCCCGCTTGTCCACAGACATTTCTATTATCATGCAGGGATGGCGCAGCTGATGTCCAAAGAGCTGCCAAATCGCGAACCAATCGGCGTCTGTGGACAAATTATTCCATGGAACTTTCCTATGCTTATGTTGGCGTGGAAAATCGCACCTGCGCTTTCCATGGGCAATACAGTGGTTTTGAAACCTGCGGAAACCACATCGCTTACTGCCTTGTTATTCGCTGAAATCTGCGCGCAGTCTGGAGTGCCAAGGGGCGTTGTGAATATCGTAACTGGGGATGGAGATGTTGGCGACATGATCGTGCGTCACAAAGACGTACACAAAATCGCATTCACTGGGTCAACCGATGTGGGCCGAAAAATCCGACAGGCCACAGCGGGTTCAGGGAAATCACTTACCCTTGAACTTGGCGGAAAATCACCCTTCATCGTTTTCGATGATGCGGATTTAGATAGCGCAGTCGAAGGAGTTGTTGATGCCATTTGGTTTAATCAGGGGCAAGTCTGCTGCGCAGGATCAAGATTACTGGTTCAGGCAGGTGTGGCGGATAAATTTTATTCCAAGCTTGTGAACAGAATGAAAAAACTGCGGATCGGCGATCCATTAGACAAATCAATTGATATGGGTGCGATCAACAGTCAGGCACAATTAGATCGCATCAAATCTATGCTTTCGTCCTGCGACCCCTCAAAAATCACATCGGCTGAGACGACAATGCCCGATGATGGATATTATCACCCTCCAACCTTAATTCGGGGCGTGGAAACAAGCGATACCTTGATGCAAGAGGAAATATTTGGCCCCGTCTTGGTATCCACCACATTTAGAACGCCATCTGAGGCTGTCGCATTAGCAAATAACACTCGATATGGCCTAGCCGCATCGGTTTGGAGTGAAAATATAAACCTGGCTCTTGGAATAGCCCCAAAGCTGAAAGCGGGCGTTGTTTGGGTAAACGGAACAAACTTCTTTGATGCCGCTGCTGGGTTCGGCGGGACCAAAGAAAGCGGGTTTGGACGCGAAGGTGGTTGGGAAGGGCTAATGGCCTATACCCGCCCAGTGAATGTACCCAAGGAACCCACTAATTATTCAGCAACCGAAACAACTATAAATCGCGCCGCTTCCATTAATCGGACCTATAAAAATTATGTTGGTGGAAAACAATCACGGCCAGATGGTGGATATACAAAACAAATAGCGGATCAGTCCAACGCCGCAACATACGATATCCCAATCTCGAACAGGAAAGATCTTAGAAATGCTGTTGAGGCGGCGAATAAGGCCATTGGTTGGTCATCTTCAACTGGTCATTTACGATCGCAA
>CAXACF010000038.1:0-8960 GCA_963967125.1 uncultured Rhodobacterales bacterium
TTAGCGATGGCGTAGAACAACACCGTCGCCACCAATACCGATAAACCTGCAATCAGTACGCCAGCGCGATCAAACAACGTGCTAAAACCCGCAGGCCAAGCATGTTGTTTCCAGCTGTCATGGCGCACCTCGGCCAGTGCTTTGGGCAGGTTCAGGTCAAATTCATGGGGATCCGTGTATTGGCAGGCATAGTAACATCCCCGACAGTTGTGACACAGATTGGCCAAATGCGTGATGTCCCCATCACTAAAAGCACGCGCAGATGTGATTGTGGGAAAGACGGAACAATACCCTTCGCAATACCGACAGGCATTGCAAATTTCGACTTGGCGACGGGCTTCTTGGATTGGGTTATCGTACATAGTCTGCCGCTCCTTTTCCTGCCAACCGACCAAAGACGGTTCCAATCGTCATTCCAAATCCTGCCAAGTATCCTTGACCTAGGATTGATCCTGCCATGATTTCACCCGCAGCCCACAGATTTTCGATCGCACCATCTGCCGATTGCACTTGCGCGGTTTCATCAACCTTTAGACCTAGATAGGTAAAAGTCACACCCGGGCGCAGTTCATACGCATAAAACGGGGGTTCGACGATTGGGCGCGCCCAGTTTGTTTTTGCAGGCGTCACACCCGATGTTGCCAATCCATCCAGTTCGGTGGGCTTAAATTCACCCTCTTGGCACCCCGCATTGAACCCATCAATTGTGTCGCGCAACGCATTTGTGTTCAGCCCCAGTTGCTGTCCCAATCCTTCGATGGTTTCTGCCTGCATGGGGGGAAATACCGACGGCATGAACAAATCGATAGAGCGCGAGTCGATGATTGCATAGGCGACTTGATCCTGTTCGGCGGCAACCAAGCGTCCCCAAATCGCGTATCGCTTGGGCCAGACATCTTCGCCTTCGTCGTAAAACCGTTGCGCGTCCTTATTCACGACAACCGAAAACGGCACACAGTCCAGACGCGTGACGATACCGCCGTCATACTTTGGGGCGCGTCCATCAATTGCGACCGCGTGGCACTGGGTCGGATCACCAACGCTTTCTATATCTTGATCCAACAAATCTTTAAGGACCACACCGCGGTTATAGGGCGTTCCGCGGATCAGAAAATTCTTGGCCGCTGGGCCCCATGCACGTGCCAACCAATCAATATCGGCCTGAAACCCACCCGATGCGGCAACAACGGCGCGGGGTTTGAACACCTGTTCCACACCCGCGATTGTTGCACGGACTTGTGCAATTTGGTTTCCTTCGCGTTCCAGATGATCAACATGCGCCTCATATCGAATGTCGACACCCAGGTTCTCAGCGGTGCGATAAAGCGCATTCACCAACGCTTTCCCCCCACCAAGAAAGAATGCATTCGTGCGCCCAAGGGATAGGGTACCAGACAAAGACGGCTGAAACCGAATGCCCTGCTCCTCCATCCACGGATAACATTCGGCAGAGGTTTCGATGGTCATTTTTGCCAATGCCTCATCGGTTTGACCCTTGGTCACTTTCAACAAATCTTCGTAATATTCATCGACACCGTAGGTATCTGACAAAACACCAAGCGGGCCGTCATGCATACAACGAAAATTCCGCGTATGGCGCGAATTACCGCCACGATAAGGTTTGGGCGCGGCCTCAAGAACCAGAACCTTGGCACCAGTGCGTCGCGCAGTGATCGCAGCACACAACGCGGCATTGCCACCACCAATTACCACTATGTCATACTCTGAATTCGCCATCACACCTGACCCGATCCTGTTGCATGGGCTTGTCAAAATTGTATCCACGTGTATACATAATTCAGAATATTGTTCAAGGATTTGATGTGAAGGCCCCAGATACCGCATATGAAAAACTGTTTCATGCGATTGAAGTTGGTGAAATTGGGCCGGGAGAACGTCTCTTAGAAATAGAGCTTGCAAAACGATTTGGGGTTAGTCGAACCCCTATTCGCGAAGCAATCCGAAAACTGGAATCCGAAGGTATTATTCAACACCTACCCCGCGTCGGTGCCGTTGTTCGTCAACTGGGACAGCCAGAAATCGTCGAACTTTATGAAATGCGGATCGTGTTAGAGGCAACCGCCGCAGAAATGGCCGCGCAACACGCATCATCGGCAGAACTTGCCACGCTTGATGCGCTTAATTCTGACATGTTGGGCGCAAGTGATGACCCCAATACTGTCGCGCAAATCAATCGCCAGTTTCATCTTTGCATTGTTGAGGCCGCGCGGAATCAATTTCTGACCCATTGTTATAATGACCTATCAAATGCGTTAATGTTGCTTGGGAAAACAACATTGGATACCAAACAACGCATTGATCACGTGTACTCTCAACATGCGGATATTATTACAGCTTTGCGAAAGCGCGATGGCACCTCTGCTGCGCATGCGATGAAGAACCACATGGAAACATCGCTGACGCATAGATTAAAGGCATATCGTGAACACGCGTAGATTTATATTCACCCACCTTGTCGCCTTAACAGGTGCCATTTCGTTCCTATACCTTGGCCTGCCATTGCCATGGCTGTTTGGGCCGTTGTTTGGTTGTTTGGTGACGGCCCTATTGGGTGCAAAATTGGAAGGATATAAGCCCCTAAGCGACGGGATGCGTACGATATTAGGGGTTGCTGTCGGAGCAACGGTTACTCCTGCATTTTTCATGAGTTTGCCCAGTCTGGCATCCACGCTGATAATCGTGCCCATTATGACACTCATGATCGGGTTGTCGGGCGTGATTTATTTCAGGCGATTGCTGAATTACGATTTTCCTACGGCCTATTACGCATCCATGCCGGGCGGCTTGCAGGACATGATCGTCTTCGGCGAAGAAGCGGGCGCAAACGTGCGTTCCATTTCCTTGATC
The DNA here is from genome assembly GCA_963967125.1 of uncultured Rhodobacterales bacterium. Classification (GTDB taxonomy): domain Bacteria; phylum Pseudomonadota; class Alphaproteobacteria; order Rhodobacterales; family Rhodobacteraceae; genus HIMB11. The sequence goes on from CAXACF010000038.1 coordinate 2,869, forward strand.
CACGCAACGCGGGTTTTGATCATTGTTGTGATATTACCCATCCTGTTAACGACGGTTTGGCAGGCGAATTTGTTGGCCCCACCTGGTCCATCCGTCAATTCATTTGATCCCACACAAATCATTACACTCATCCTGTGCGCCATCGTGGGATGGCGCGGCGCAAAAGCGATTGGGATGTTTGGCGCATCCATATTGGGGCCTATGATTGTAGCCTCTATCGCGTCCCTATTGGGGTATTTAACCACCCGCCCCCCTGCCGAGGCGATTTGGGCCGCACAATATTTCATCGCGCTGAGTATAGGTGTGAAATACGTGGGCATCACGGTGCACGAATTGCGTCGTGATGTTGTGGCTGCAATCGGATTTTGCGCAATTCTGATCTGCCTAACCTTCATCGTGGTCGAAGGTGTGCTGATCCTTGGACTTGCCCCTCCGATTGAGGCGATATTGGCCTTGACCCCCGGTGGTCAGGCGGAAATGGTTGTGTTGGCCATTATCGTAGGCGCCGATATGACATTTGTCGTGGCGCACCACTTATTACGATTGATTTTCGTCATCACAGGGGCGCCGATCATTGCCGCCCTATTACCCAAAAGGTTTACGCAGTAGGCATCATTAGACACGCAACTGCGAATTACCGTCAAAAGAATACGTCTTATCTGCATCCGCCCCAAGGTGCACCAGTTCGCCCTTGGCAAATTTTTGCAGCTCGGTCGATTTTACGATAAATTCGGTGCCAGCGTCTGTTTTGCAATAAATCAGCGCATATTCCCCCAAGTTTTCAACAAAATCGGGGCGTGCAGATAGGATTGCATCCGCCTTATCCACAACGCTGAAATGTTCTGGACGTACACCAAACACATCCGCACCAGGCTTCAACATAGCTTTACCCACCTCAGTGAGATCAGAGACGTTGAAAAAATTCATACTGGGGCTGCCAATAAATTCCGCAACAAACATATTTCGTGGATTTTCATAAAGATCTATGGGCGCCCCAATTTGTTCAATGTTTCCGCCACGAAGGACAACAATTTTGTCGGCTAGCGTCATCGCCTCGACCTGATCATGGGTGACATAGATCATTGTCGTGCCCAAGCGTTCGTGTAAGCGCGCGATTTCAATCCGTGTTTGAACGCGCAGTGCTGCATCCAAGTTTGACAGGGGTTCATCGAACAAAAACACCTCTGGCCCACGAACAATTGCGCGTCCAATGGCAACGCGTTGCCGTTGTCCACCCGACAGCGCCTTGGGACGGCGGTCCAGATAATCCTCAAGCTTTAGGATTTTGGCCGCTTCTAACACCTTTTCCCGCACGACATTCTTGGGCACGCCATTCATCTTTAGGCCGAACCCCATGTTTTCTGCGACTGTCATATGTGGATAAAGCGCATAACTTTGGAATACCATCGCAACCCCACGATCCGCAGGGTCCGCCGTGGTGACATCACGATCCCCGATTGTGATTGTGCCTGCGCTGGTTTGTTCTAACCCTGCGATCATCCGTAAGAGGGTGGATTTACCGCAACCAGAGGGGCCAACGAAAACACAAAGTTCCCCATCTTTGATATCAAGATCAACGCCATGAATGACCTGTGTTTCGCCGAACTTCTTGATCACTTTATTTAGTGTTACACCGCTCATCTTATCCTCTTACAGCGTTGGGAATTGCCAATCTTTTGCCGCCTGCGCGATCTGTTCGACCGCATGCGTCAGGGGCTTTTTCCATTCATTCAAATCATCAAAACTGTGCCGTGCCGTCGTTGTCGTGATCGATAGCGCACCGATTGGGCGACCCTTCAAAAGAATTGCCTTGGCAATACAAATGATGCCCGTTTCATGTTCTTCACGGTCATAGGAAAACCCCTCAGCCTGAATTTCCGACAGTTCCGTTCTCAGGGATTCAGCATCGGCATGTGTGAATTGCGTATGTTTGAAAAACGCCTGCTTTTGCAATGCGGCCTCTAGGGTCACATCATCCAAATAGGCCAACATCGCCTTACCAACACCCGTACAATAAGCGGGTCCAACCTTGCCTGCCTGCGAAAACATCTCAACAGGACGAATCGCAGTGCGCTTTTCAACATAGAGAACCTGACCCGCATCCATCTGAGCCAAGTGAATGGTTTGACCAACCTGTGCGTATAGAGTGTCCAAGACGTCACGCGATATGGGGCCCAGCGAACTTTGCCGCCACGCGGCATGGGCAAGGCGCACCAAACGCATCCCCATGGAATAGACGCCCTGATCAGGGTCATATTGCAGAAGCCCTTGATTTGTCAGCGTTTGCAGGAACCGATACAACGTCGCCTTGGGGTACGGGGAGTGTTCCAAAACCTCGCTAAATCGCACTGGACGTTCAAACGCAGCGACCAGTTCAAGCGCAGAAAGCGCCTTACCAACTGTACCGTCGTTATCCCGTGCGATGTTCAACGCGATCTCCCAACTCGGTTGATGAAACTGTTGACAAGCCTAGCTATGCTTGTCAGTATTTTCAATAGTTGAGATCAAGTTTCATTATTTGAAACAAGATCGGAACAACAGGGAGAGAATTATGTTCCAGAAACTAACTAAGCTGACGACTGCGTTGGCGCTATCAACTGCTGTTGCGGTTCCAGCATTTGCCGAACTATCTGGCACACTGCGCATCACATCCGACATGTCCAACCCTGCACCGCGTGCAGTGATGGAAAAAATGGCATCAGATTTTGATGCAATGCACCCAAATCTAAGCGTTGAATTGACTGTGGTTGATCGCGAAGCATGGAAAACACAAATCCGTAACGCGCTTTCTGCAAACGCACCAGATGTTGTAAACTGGTATGCGGCGACACGTATGACACCATACGTAGACGCAGGCCTATTCATGGATATTTCCGATCTATGGAATGAACCAGAGATGGCAGCACTTGCGTCAACCAAAGGCGCGATGACATTGGATGGTAAACAGTGGGGCGTGCCTTACACATACTATCAATGGGGTGTTTACTACCGTAAAGACATCTTTGAAGAGCTTGGCCTAAGCGAGCCAAAAACATGGGCGGAAGAGCTTTCAAATTGTCAGGCAATCATCGATTCAGGCCGTAAGTGTTACACAATCGGTTCGAAGTATCTTTGGACTGCGGGCGGTTGGTTTGACTACATCAACTCACGCACAAACGGTTATGACTTCCACATTCAATTGGCCAATGGCGAAGTCGCATGGACAGATGACCGTGTGCGCGCAACATTTGCAAACTGGCGTCAGTTGATCGACATGGGCGGCTTTGTGGATGATCACCAGTCATACAGCTGGCAAGAAGCAATGCCATTCATGATTGATGGCAAAGCGGCAGCATACCTAATGGGTAACTTCTCGGTTGCGGCATTCCGTGATGGTGGACTAACAGATGACCAATTGGACTTCTATCAGTTCCCAGTCATCAACCCAGATGTTGATTACGCAGAAGACGCGCCAACAGATACGTTCCACATCGCATCAGGTGCGCAAAACGTAGAAGCGGCAAAAGCGTTCTTGCTATACGTCACATCGCCAGAGGTACAAACAGCGATCAACGCAGGCGATGCATTGGGTCAGCTACCTGTAAACGCGAATGCGTCTGTATCTGATGACAAATTCATCCAGCAGGGCTTTGACATGCTGTCAAACAACGCAGGTGGCGGCATCATGCAGTTCTTTGACCGTGATTTCCCAGCCGAGATGGCATCTGTCGGCATGGAAGGTCTTCAGGAATTCATGGTATTCCCTGACAACCTAGATGACATTCTAGAGCGTTTGGAAGACGCGCGTCAGCGTATCTACAAATAATCTAACCAATTTATGGGGCCGCTTCATCCGCGGCCCCATATTTTACCATATTCGCAAAACGTCCCCGTTTTTCGTATGCGGTAATTCACAAAGGTGCCCTTTCGATGTCCTCCGCCCTTACTGAACCTTCAAAATTCAAAAGCTGGTATCGCAAAAACGATATCGCGATTACGCCTTGGCTGTTCCTGCTACCAGCGGTTTTGTTTTTTGCAACCTACGTGATTGTTCCGATTGGCCAATCCTTTTGGATTTCATTCCATATGTGGGATGGTTTGGGCGAAAAAACTTTTATCGGTTTGGACAACTACGAACGGCTCTTGGGCTTGGGCGATCAGAAAATGGATCGCAAGTTTGAAACGTCGTTCTGGAACAACATCAAATGGCTGCTTTTGTATCTGCTCGCCATTCCGATGGGTTTGTTCATCGCGTTATTTTTGAACCAAACTGTGACGGGCATTCGCCTCTATAAATCCTTATTCTTCTTCCCATTTGTGATTTCGCAGGTCGTCGTTGGCCTTGTGTTCAGCTGGTTCTATTTGCCCAATGACGGCCTATTTGACGTCATCATGGGCTGGTTTGGCATCGATATCCGTGGCGGTGTGTTAGGGAATCCCAAAACGGCCACCTATGGGATCATCGCCGCGGGTTTATGGCCACAAACGGCATATTGTATGATCCTATATCTAACTGGCTTGAATTCCGTTGACCCAGAACAGGTTGAGGCGGGCCGTTTAGATGGTGCCAAAGGGTTTAGAATGCTTTGGTATGTAATTTTACCCCAATTGCGGCCCGCAACGTTCATCGCCTTTGTTGTCACAATCATCGGCGCGTTGCGGTCGTTTGATTTTATCGCAGTGATGACCAACGGTGGACCATTTGGTTCAACCCGCGTGCTATCGTTTTTCATGTTCGAAGAAAGCCTTTCTGAATTTGGCTTCCGCATGGGATATGGCGCGGCGATTGCGGTTGTCTTGTTCTTTATCATGTTGGGCTTTATCGGGTATTTCCTCTATCAAATGTGGCGCGATGAAAAGGAGGGCCGGTAATGTTTCCAACCCCTATCCAACAACGTTCACGCGCAAGCCAGTTCAGCTATCAGGTGTTTTTGCCGATCGCTCTTATTCTATGGCTGCTGCCATTGATCGCGGTAATGATCTTTTCCATCAAACCCGATGGTGATTTTGTAAAAGGCAACTTTTGGGGACTGCCGTCATCTTTTGAATTTTTCAACAACTATGGGCGGGTGTTCTTTGCATCCGACATGCCGCAATACCTGTTGAATTCGGTCTTCATCACTGTGCCAACGGTGATCGGCGCAGTGGCACTATCATCCATGACGGGTTTCGCCCTTGGCGTTTATAAATTCCGCGGAAACCTTTTGATCTTTTTCATGTTCATCGCTGGAAATTTCGTACCGTTTCAAATTCTAATGGTGCCTGTGCGCGACCTAACGGTGAACCTAAACCTCTACGATACCAAGCTGGGTTTGATCCTGTTCCACATCGCGTTCCAAACGGGATTTTGCACATTGTTCATGCGCAACTTTATTCGTGCATTGCCCTATTCCCTGATCGAAGCCGCGCGGGTCGAGGGCGTCGCGGAATGGAAAATCTTTGTCTATGTTGTGCTGCCCTTGATGAAACCCGCGATTGCAGCGCTATCCGTGCTTATTTTTACCTTTATTTGGAACGATTACTTTTGGGCGATCGTGCTGACCCAAGGACCCGATGCGCAACCCGTCACCGCGGGCATCACAGCATTTAACAGTCAGTATCGCGCCGCCTATCATATGATGAGTGCAGGCAGCATTGTCGCCGCAATTCCACCCGTCTTTATGTTCTTTTTGATGCAAAAACATTTCATCGCGGGGCTTACCTTGGGGGCGGTCAAGTGATGCAGTTTTGGCGGCTTGATTGCGGATCTCAAACACTCTTGCTGGGTGGTGGAAATGATTTGGCAGAGGTGTTTTATTGGGGCGCGCGCCTGCCCGATGCGGAACATCCCCAAACCATTTGGGCGGCCACGCGACCAGATTATTCAGGTGGTGTGTTGGATGGTGTTCCATCGCTCTCTATCTGTCCTGAAATTTCCAAAACCTTTGCGGGGCATCCCGGAATGCGCATTCGCGCCGCAACGGGTGAACGGATTGAGCCGCGATTTATTTTCACGAATGCCGAACAATCGCCTGATGCGTTGATCTTGGACTACACGGACAAGGCGCATGGATTGACGTATCAGGCCCGCTTTTTGATGCATGCCGAAACTGATATTGTCGAAATCACAGCCT
>CAXACF010000039.1:0-8958 GCA_963967125.1 uncultured Rhodobacterales bacterium
CCGCAAGGACAGCACAGATCACAATCACCGAAACGATGAAACGTCCGTTCATGCCTTGTATCCCCCTGCTTCGGTCAGGACAAAGGCATCCGCACATTTTTTTGCCAAGCCACGAACGCGCCCGATATATGCCTGTCGTTCGGTCACGGAAATCACACCGCGTGCATCCAACAGGTTAAAGATGTGACTTGCCTTAATGCATTGATCATAGGCGGGATGCGCCATGATGATGCGTTTGGATGTCTTGGGATCAATGTGTTCCTGATCCAAAATGGCCTGACACTCGGCTTCGGCCTCTTCGAAATGACGCAGCAAAACTTCGGTGTTCGCTACATCGAAATTCCAGCGTGCGTATTCTTGTTCTGTTTGTTTAAACACATCACCATATTTCAGCGCGATGGGCGCATCGGGATCGTTAAATGGCATATCCATAACGTGATCAACGCCCAATACATACATCGCCAAGCGTTCCAAGCCATAGGTCAATTCACCAGAAACGGGATGGCAATCATGCCCGCCGACCTGCTGGAAATAGGTAAACTGGCTGACTTCCATGCCGTCACACCATACTTCCCAACCAAGGCCCCAGGCACCCAATGTCGGGCTTTCCCAGTCATCCTCAACAAAGCGAATGTCATGCAGCGACATATCAATTCCAATCGCTTCAAGCGAACCAAGATAAAGGTCCTGTAAATCAGGGGGGCTTGGTTTGATCAAAACTTGATATTGGTAATAATGCTGCAAACGGTTCGGGTTTTCCCCATAACGCCCATCGGTTGGCCGACGAGAGGGTTGAACATAGGCAGCCGCCCATGATTTTGTGCCCAAGGCACGCAAGGTTGTCGCAGGGTGAAACGTACCCGCGCCCACTTCCATATCATAAGGTTGCAAAACGGCGCATCCCTTGGCCGCCCAATAATTTTGCAATCTTAAAATAATCTCTTGAAAAGACTTAGGTTTTTCAATTGTCATAGCGTTGAAACCTTATTCATGCGGCGCGATTTGCCCCTAAATAGGCAAAGCGGCCATGGCGGTCAATGAAGGGCCGCGAAATTTAAACAAAAACGAGACATCGTGGCGCGGGGAAATATTCGAAAGATAAAACTAGAAATCCGCGAAATGTTTGGTATGACCAACAAATAAGTGGATTTAGAGCATATTTAAGAGGTTGGGATGCGTTATTTATTCGGTTTGTGTGTTGCAATTTGGATGGCACTGATTGCTGGGACAAGCGTTGCCCAAGACATACGCTGGATTCAAATTGAAGCACAGCCAAGCCTGCTTGAGGCAGAAACGCGCGCACGCATTTATGCCCAAGAATTTCCAGACACGCAGGCGCACTCCATTGAATCAGGATGGTATGCGATTACACTTGGTCCGCTCCCTGAAGATCAGGCAGATTTGCGCATGTCACAGTTGCGCGCACGCGCCGCAATCCCGCGTGATAGTTTTTTGGCAACTGGTACAAATTATCGGCAACGCATTTACCCAATCGGCCCCGCACCCGCAGCCGTAATACCCGAGCAAACAGCCGAAGCAGATGTGATCCAAGAAGAAGCGACAGAAGTGTCCGTTTCTGAAACCGTTGAAAGCGCCGCGCCAGAACAAGCCAGCCCAGAACAAAGCATTACGCTACCCGACGAAACCGTCAGCGAAGCGCGTGCGAGCGAAGCCCTGCTAAGTCGTGACGAAAAAATGGACCTGCAACGTTATTTGCAATGGGCGGGTTACTACAACAGCACCATTGATGCCTCTTTCGGTCGTGGCACACGCCGTTCAATGGCAGCATGGCAAACCGATAACGGGCATGAAGACACAGGTGTTTTGACCACCGCGCAGCGGGAACAGTTGCGCGCGCAGTATTTTGCAATTTTTGACGGTCTGGGTCTTGAAGCACACCGTGACTTAGAAGCGGGTATCAGCATCGATTTACCAAAAGAAATCGTCGCGTTCGACGCCTACGCAGCACCGCTGGCCCATTTCAAATCACAGGATGCATCGTCATCCGCGCATGTCTTTTTGATTTCTGCTGCGGGAAATCGCGGCGATTTCGCCGCGATCTATGGCGTTTTACCAACCCTTTCCATCGTTCCCATGAACATCGAAAAATCGTTGAACAAAGATCGTTTTGTGATCACGGGTGCTGGATCAACAACGCGTGCATTTATCACTGCATCACACAAGGGTGGCGAAATCAAAGGATTTGGTTTGATTTGGCCAAATCAAAACGAGGAACAATTTGATAGGCTTGTCGCCCACATGCGCAAAAGCTTTGACACATTCTCAGGCACATTGGACCCCAGCCTAAGCGTTGCGATCAATGATCCTGAAACCGAGTTTGGCGTTGCGATCCGCAAACCGGCCTTTGTCAAAAGTGCAGTATTCGTTTCAGATCAAGGTCACGCAATGACCGACACCAGAGACCTTGAACAGTGTAGCGCCCTGACCATTGGCGGCACCTACGATGCCGAGATTATCGCACGTTCCGAAACAGGCGCAGGATTGCTGTCCCCGAAATCTGATTTTAATCCCATCTCTTATGCCAAACTGGGTAATGCCGTGCGTAAGGGCGACAAAACCTTTTTGTCGAGCTATCCCTACGGCGGACGCCTCGGCTTGGCCTCGGTAACCGAAACTACGGTGGCCGAAACAACCGATCTATCGGGCAACACAGAAAAAATCCGTTTGGATTTGCTAGCAGAGCCAGGTGATTTTGGCGGTGCTGGTTTGGATCAATCTGGAAACCTAATCGGTATTTTGGTCAGCCAAGATGACACGGGCCGCGTTTTGCCCAACAATGTGAACTTCGCCGCCGCAACAAATGCATTAGTTGGCATGCTACAATCCGCTGGGCTGCGGTTAAGCTCAGGCGAAACCAAGCGGTTGGATGACGTGGCTTTGATCGCGTCGGCACAAAACATCCTAACACCGATTGAATGTTGGATTGATTAGGCGGCCTGCCAAAATCGGCGCGTAAACAACACAAATACGGCCATCAGCTCCAGCCGGCCTAAAATCATGCCAAAGATCAACAATCCTTTGGCCGTGCTATTCAGGTTTTCAAAATTCCCTGTTGGGCCAATTTCTGGCCCAAGGCCTGGGCCGATATTGCCAATCGCTGTCGCCGCACCCGACAGCGCTGTGATGAAATCCAAGCCCGTCAAACCCAACAAAAACGCCAGCGCCCCAAGTGAGATAAAGAACATCACAAAGAACACCATGACCGAATCCATAACGTCCTGTGAAATTGGACGATCCTGAAAATGCGGGACATGCACACTGTTCGGGGATTGGATGCGACGCAACTGTGTTGAAATGGCCGCAAGCATAATTTGATAGCGAAAGATTTTCACCGAACACGCGGTTGATCCCGCGCAACCACCGATCAATCCGATGAAAAAGAATACCGCCACCATGGGTGCCCCCCACAGCATATAATCGGCGGATGCGTAACCCGTCCCGCTCATGACCGAGATGATATTAAATAGGGCCTGACGAAACGCCTGTTCGATGGCAAAGTTCTGTGAATAAATCAGGTAAACTGTGCTAAGTGCGATAATCACTGTCAAAGTTGCCACAAAACCTCGGATTTGTTCGTCTGTAAAAATGGGTCGCGCACTGCCATTCAAAAGCTGAACAAACCGCACGAATGGCAAGGCCGCCAAAACCATATAAAGTGATGCCACATATTCCGCAGGCCCCGACATGGCAGCGAATGAGGCATCATGTGATGAAAACCCCCCTGTTGCCACGGTCGTTAGGGCATGGATAAGCGCATCAAATCCCGACATATCCGCAATGATATAACTTAGGAAACAGGCAATCGTCAGACCAATATAGATGATCGAAATTTGCCCTGAAATTTGCGTGGCACGCGGTAAAATCTTCCCCATTGTGTCAAAGGATTCCGCGCGGAAAATCTGCATACCCCCAACGCGCAACTCTGGCAAAAAAACCATCGCAACAACGATGATCCCGATGCCGCCCAACCAATTCAAAAGCCCGCGCCACAATAGCAAACCACGCGGCAAATCATCCAATCCAGTAATCACCGTCGATCCCGTCGTTGTCAGGCCCGAGGTCGCCTCGAAAACCGCATCGACAACAGAAGACTGTGTTGCCCCCATCAAGAATGGCAGGGCCGCAAAAATCGGCAAGACCACCCAAACGCCGGTCGTAAGCAGAAACGTCTTTTGCAGCTCAAGTCCTTGGGATTTTCCATTTGAACACGACATCGAAACGAACAAGCCCGATAGCGTTGTGATCGCCCCCGCTTGGGCAAATACACGCCAATGCGGGTTTCCATCCGCAAAATCCAAGATCATTGGGAAAACCATCATCACGCCAAGAAAGGCCACAATGATCCCGATCACGTATCCGATGGGTCGAATATCAAACATGACAAAACCGTTGGCGTTCAATCACACCAAAGTCAAGCGTGTTTATCCGCGGTGAATTAAGGTTTCAAAGAAGCACGGATCAATGGAATTCGATGCAAATGTTGATCCATTGGTCAGTACGGATACGGCATCATGGCTGTGCAGGCTTTCTTGGTGGCTGGCCGCGACACGATAATCTGAAATCCGCGCATCTGCACTCAGTTGCTCTGCAAACAGGCGTGCAGCATCTTCGACAAAAATTGGATTTGCTGCGTTTAATTCAGCGAATGCCTGTTCATCTTCGCGCTTAACCATAACTTGTGTTTCTGTTGGAACCGCGCGGCGGCACATATCAATGACATCTTCGAACCAAAGTTTTTCACCCTGTTCAAATTTAAGCGAAATCCGCGCAACCGAGCGCTGTGAATGCGGCGTCGCCAATTGTCCCCGCGATTGGCGTGCATGTTCAGAAAGTTCTAATGAACAAGGACACGTTGAACTATAAACATAATCAAGATGCATCATCTTATGACGCGCACCGTCATGTTCGACCAATTCCAGCGTGATGTCGTAATACTGATACCCCGATAGACCTGAACGTAGGCTATTTACCTTAACTGGGTATGAAAACCGCAACGCAATCCGCGCATCAAAGGTTTCTAAATCAGATTTATAGTCATCCAAAACGGCCGAAACGACATCAAAACTAAACCGCTCTTCTGCGTGCTTATAAAAGCTTCGCATGATGCGAGACATGTTGATGCCCTTTTTGTCGGCCTCAAGGCTGACAGTGCCCGTCACAGAGGTTTCAAGCGTGATGGAACCACCCGCCTTGGTTGCGAAACTGATCGGCAGGCGAAAATTCGAAATGCCAACGTGTTGAATGACGCGGTTTTCCCCACGGATCAACGAACTGGGACCATTTTGCAGATCCGGCAAGGTATCGCGATACGCAGCATCCACCACAAAATTATCTGGGAATTCACGCGAAAGTTCAGGGTAGGCTGCGGGTAGTAACCCACGCAACGCAGTCAAATGCGGCCCATCCAATGCATCCGCACCTTTTTCTGCGATAAAGCTGCGCAAAACGTCCAATGCGGCCTGCGCCTCACTGCGTTCGATCTCTTTATCTACATCGCGACTATGAATGTTCATGGCGAACTCCAAAACTTTCTTATGCTTTTAATGTAGGGCGCAGATCAGAAAGTTTCCAGTAACGCTTTTCTCAATGTGAAAAGCGACAGGTGTCAAATTAACCCAATGCCGCCAGAATATCGGCCAAAAGATCCTCTTGATCTTCTAACCCGACTGAGAAGCGGATTAGGCCATCCGTGATCCCCAGAGCAGCCTTTTGATCATCAGGTAGGCGTTGATGTGTTGTCGTTGCTGGGTGCGTTGCAATTGATTTTGCATCCCCCAAATTATTCGAAATCACAGCAATTTGCAGACGGTTTAGAAATGCAAAACTGGCCTCTTGCCCACCCTTAATTTCAATTGCAAATACGGTCCCCCCGCTGCCCATTTGCTGCTGTACCAGATCATATTGTTGATGCGATGAATGATTTGGGTAAATCACACGGGACAATTTTTCATGTCCACTTAATTTTTCTGCCAGAAACTGTGCGCTGGCGGCTTGGGCACGCACGCGCAATTCAATGGTTTCCAAACCCTTAAGCATGACCCACGCTGTAAACGGGCTCATTGAGCCACCAGTATGCTTCATATAGGTTTCAATTGGCCCGCGGATCATATCCTTGCGACCTAAAATGACACCACCCAAGGTACGGCCCTGACCATCGATATGTTTTGTCGCAGAATACACCACCAAATCCGCGCCAAGCGCAATCGCGTTTGAAAATACGGGCGTTGCAAAGACATTATCAATGATGACCAACGCATCATTAGCATGTGCAATTTTCGAAACGGCCGCAATATCGATAACCTCAAGCGCGGGGTTTGAAATTGTTTCAAAAAACACAATTTTTGTCTCTGGTGTCACGGCCCTGCGCCACGCGTCCAAATTGGTGCCATCCACAAACGTGACGTTCACGCCCATCCGCGGCATGATCTCTTCAAGAATATAAAGACATGATCCAAACAGCGCCCGAGAGGCAACAACATGATCCCCTGCCGACACTAGGGACATCAACGCACCATTCACCGCCGCCATGCCCGACGCAGTGGCAAAGGCATCCTCTGCACCTTCTAGAGCCGCAATCCGATCTTCAAACATGGCAACAGTCGGATTGCCATAACGGGCATAGATAAATTCATCATCACCTGATTGAATAAAGCGTGCTTGGGCGTCTTCGGCTGTTTCGTAAACAAACCCTTGCGTCAAAAAAATCGCTTCGCTGACTTCGTTATATTGTGACCGACGGGTTCCGCCATGAACCATTTTCGTGCGTGGTTTAAATGTATCGCTCATCTTATTCTCTGTGGCATTTCGCCAATAAAAAACCCTTTCCACTCGGCCAAGGGAAAGGGGGCTCTTTCTTCCTGACCTTTTAGCGGTTTATTTTACGTGGCCCGCAATCCGGTAACAAATCGCCACAGACGCGTCATATCCCAACCCAATCAGATGGTCAATTGCAACTGATCATCCTGTGAGTGGATCGTATGCGTTCATCCTAGTCTTCGTCAAATTCGCCGTATTGCTGCAGAACTTTGTATTGTGTTGCCAAAAACACCAAGAGCGCAAATGTTAGCCCGAAGGTTTTGAAATAAACCCAAACCTCGGATGATTGCGTGCGCCAAATGATTTCATTCAAGATCGCCAAAGAAAAGAAAAAGATCATGATACGACGCGAAATGATCATCCACCCCTCATCCTGCATAGGAACCGAACTGCCCAAAATGGATTGAAGATAGGATTTGCCTTGTAACAGCCCAACCGCAATTGCCCCTCCAAACAAGACGTAAACCAACGTGGGTTTCATCTTGAAAAAGCTTTCATCATTCAGGAAAATCGTCAAACCACCGAAAATCAGCACCAGAACCAATGTCAGCAATTGAACCTTGGACACCTCACCAAACAAACGCCATCCGATCACAGTTGACACGCATAGGAATGGGACAAAAATCGCCGTCGCAAGGACAAAGCCCGTATACTCCTGACCCGCGAATTCAACCACTTCGTTTTTGAAAAAGATGTAGGTCAAAAAGAAAACTGCCACGGGAAGCGTTTCTAAAATCGTTTTCAGCATTTGGTTGTTTTGCTTTTGCTCGCTCATCTTATCCACCTAATTCCACAATGACTGCGCCCAGCGCAATTAAACACATCAACATAATCCTGCGCGGCCCCACCTTTTCCTTTAGAACCAACCAACCAATCAGCGCCGCAAAGACCACGGATGTTTCCCGCAATATGGCGGCTTCGCCGACTTTGTCCAGACGTGTGGCCAACATGATTGATCCAAAACTAAGGATTGCGACAAAACCCCCGATATAGCCACGCAAAACCAAGGGACCAAGCGAGGGAGCATCCTGCATCCGCCTCCACCTTATCGCGGCAACAACGGGAAAGGTCACGCCATCCACTACAAAAAACCAGACTAGAAATGTAAATGGGTTCTCTGCCGCGCGAATTCCATAGGCGTCATATGTCGTGTAAAGTGCCACGAAGAAACCTGTCGCTATGGCAAACACCAAGGCAGGTCCAAATGTTTCGCGGTTTGACTCCAGAAATACAAAATTGTAGGCGGCCAGCCCAAAAATACCGCAGAGCAGGACAATAACACCCAACCACTGGACCGCGCTAAAGGTTTCGCCGAAAATCAAATAGGCCCCAAAGACGGTGAACAGCGGGCCTGTTCCTCGCACCACAGGATACACAACCGTGTAGGCCCCTTTCACATAGGCGTATCCTTGTAACACCTTGTATAGTGTGTGGATGATCCAAGCCCCTAACAAAATGGGCCAGAGCGCGGATTCCGGTGCAGGAACCAATAGGACAGCAACAGGCAGCATGATCGTCGCATAGCCAAAATCCATCGCACCGCGCGACAACCATGGATCATGACGCCCCTTTTGCAAGGCCCCAAAGACCGCATGCAGGAACGCCGCCAAAAGAGCGAGCGCCAAGGCGATTGAGTGCCCTGTTTCTGTCCCCTCAACCGCATAGACCCACTCAGCCATATGTGGTTATTCCAGACCTGTTAACGCTTTGGCAAAATCTTCTGGATCAAAGGGGGCCAGATCATCAATCTGTTCACCAACCCCGATCGCATGGATGGCTAGGCCGAATTTATCCGCCAGCGCCACCAAAACACCGCCCTTGGCCGTGCCGTCCAGTTTTGTCATCACCAAACCCGAAACATCGGCAAGTTTTTTGAACGTATCAACCTGTGACAAGGCATTTTGCCCAGTGGTGGCATCCAACACCAATAATGTATTGTGCGGAGCCTCAGGATCTTTTTTACGGATAACGCGCACGATCTTGGCCAATTCTTCCATCAAATCTTGGCGATTTTGCAGGCGTCCTGCGGTATCGATCATTAACAGCTCCGCACCTTCTTCTTGGGCCTTGGTCATCGCATCTAAGGCCAGCGATGCCGCGTCCGATCCCCCGGCCGCGGAG
>CAXACF010000040.1:0-8876 GCA_963967125.1 uncultured Rhodobacterales bacterium
CCCATAATCCCACAAACTATGTGCAATTGCACACATACCACTCACGTACTCACGATCGATTCTCCACGTCCCTTTTGCCAGGGTGCTGGGCTGTTAGCTTGGCGCACCGCACGGTAATCCAATCCAGCGCATGGGCAATCATTATTTGCGCTGGTATTTGTGGTTCGCTTCGGGGAAAGCGCACCGCACAAGGCATAGCCTTGCTACTCACGGAACCAGGGGCGGGTTGACTCTCGTCCCTGTTTTCGTTAGGCCGCACTCAAATTTATCCGGAAGCGTTATACCTTCCGGTCCTTGCTCATACCAAGGATCGCCCCCCGTCAGCGAGTTTCGCCCACGGGGGCTGTTCTACATTGGGCATTGCGCACCTATATTGGCCAAAGACGAAAGGAGCCAAGACATGTTTGAAAATCTGTCTGAACGCCTATCCGGTGTCTTTGATCGGCTGACGAAACAAGGTGCATTGTCAGAGGATGATGTCAAAACCGCCCTACGTGAAGTGCGTGTCGCCCTGCTTGAGGCGGATGTATCGCTACCAATTGCGCGCGATTTTGTGAAAGCCGTCCAAGAAAAGGCAACAGGTCAGGCGGTTACGAAATCGGTCACACCGGGCCAACAGGTCATTAAAATCGTCCATGACGAATTGGTGCATGTTCTAACGGGCGATACCGACCCCGGTGTTTTAAAGGTCGATAACCCCCCTGCCCCAATCCTGATGGTGGGTTTGCAGGGTTCCGGTAAAACGACAACCACCGCCAAATTGGCCAAGCGCCTAAAAGAGAAAGAGGGCAAACGCGTTCTGATGGCGTCCTTGGACGTCAACCGCCCTGCCGCGATGGAACAGCTGCAAATTTTGGGCGCACAGATTGGTGTGGATACCCTGCCAATTGTTAAGGGCGAAGATCCCGTTGCCATCGCAAAACGCGCGAAAACCCAAGCGTCCTTGGGCGGGTACGATGTGTACATGTTGGATACCGCTGGTCGTTTGCACATTGATCAGGAATTGATCGCACAGGCCGCCGCCGTGCGCGATGTGGCAAACCCACGTGAAACATTGTTGGTGGTTGATGGCCTGACGGGTCAGGACGCCGTAAATGTGGCAACCGAATTTGATGATAAAATCGGCGTCAGCGGTGTTGTCTTAACGCGGATGGACGGCGATGGCCGCGGCGGTGCGGCCCTGTCTATGCGGGCTGTTACGGGTAAACCCATCCGCTTTGTGGGTTTGGGCGAAAAAATGGACGCCCTTGAAACCTTTGAACCTGATCGGATCGCTGGCCGCATCTTGGGTATGGGCGATATCGTATCCTTGGTTGAAAAGGCCCAAGAAACGATTGAGGCTGAACAAGCTGAACGCATGATGAAGCGGTTCCAAAAGGGCCAATTCAACATGAACGACCTGCGCACCCAATTGGAACAGATGATGAAAATGGGCGGCATGGAAGGGATCATGGGCATGTTGCCTGGCATGGGCAAAATGGCCAAACAAATCGACCAAGCGGGCATTGATGACAAAGTGTTCAAACATCAAATCGCCCTGATCAATTCAATGACCAAAAAAGAACGCGCCAATCCACAGCTGTTACAAGCCAGCCGTAAAAAACGCATCGCGGCAGGCGCGGGGATGGAAGTCAGCGAATTAAACAAACTGCTGAAAATGCACCGTCAGATGGCCGATATGATGAAAAAGATGGGCAAAGGCGGCATGCTAAAACAGGCGATGAAGGGCATGTTCGGCAAAGGCGGTGGAATGCCCGCGGGCATGGACCCCAGCCAAATGGACCCCAAAGCCATGGAAGCCGCGGCAAAACAAATGGGCATGGGTGGTGCAAAACTGCCCGGTCTGGGCGGTGGTATGGGATTGCCCCCAGGTTTGTCTGGTTTCGGGAAAAAGAAATAGGTCATCTATCTATGTACACCAATGCCCCTACATTGCTGTCAGAGAACCTAATCCTGCGCGGACCAGAGGCGCGGGACCAAGAACCCGTGATCGCGTTTTTGCAGGATGAGGATCGCGCAGCGGGGTTTGGCGCCCTGCCCAATCGTGGGGATGCATGGCGTTGGTTTGCGCTGAATGTTGGGCATTGGGCGATGCATGGCTATGGCTATTTCATGATCGAGACCAAAGCGGGTGAAACCGCGGGCATTTCGGGCATTTGGAATCCTGAAGGATGGCCAGAACCCGAAGTGGGTTGGGTCGTGTTTGATGGATTTGAAGGGCGCAGCATTGCATATGAGGCCGCGTGTCGCGTGCGCCGCTGGGCCTATGAAGAGCTAGGATTCAAAACAATCACCAGCAATATCGTTCCGGGCAACACACGTTCCATCCGTTTGGCCGAACGCATGGGTGCCGTATACGAGCGTACCTATCAAAATACACATATGGGCGAGGACATGTTGTTTCGTCATCCAAGCCCTGCCGAGGTGGTGTCATGATCAAAAACACCGACGCGACACCGACGTTATACCGACGCAATACCGACGTTCAAAATTGGGGGAAATCCTAAGATGTCAGATGCCGTAAATCGCGCAGCCGAAGTCTTGAAAGAACACCGTGAAAGCATCGACCGTTTGGATGCGATCTTGGTTTATACATTGGGTGAACGGTTTAAACACACCCAAGCCGTAGGGAAGCTTAAGGCCGAACACGACCTGCCCCCTTCGGACCCAACACGTGAGGCAAAGCAGATTGCGCGCCTCGAAGAGCTTGCAGATCAGGCAGACTTAGATCCTGAATTTGCTAAAAAATTTCTGAATTTCATTATTCAGGAAGTCATTCAACATCACAAACAACATCAGTCATAGGGGACATGTCCCCGACCGCCATTTCGTAAGGAGAACATATCATGGCAATGAAAATCCGTTTGGCCCGTGGTGGCTCAAAAAAGCGTCCATTCTATCGCATCGTTGCAGCAGACAGCCGCATGCCGCGCGATGGCCGCTATGTTGAGAAACTCGGCACATACAACCCACTTCTTCCAAAAGACAGCGAAGAACGTGTCAAAATGAACGTTGAGCGCGTTCAATACTGGATGGGCCAAGGCGCGCAGGTTACTGATCGTGTATCACGTTTCCTAGAGGCAGCTGGCGTGATCGAAGCAAAGACACGTAACAACCCACAAAAAGCGGTTCCAGGCAAAAAAGCACAAGAACGCGCAGAAGAAAAAGCGGCAAAAGCAGCTGAGGCCGCAGAAGCAGCAGCCGAAGCAGAAGCACCTGCAGCAGAAGAAGCCGCAGCAGAGGAATAAACTCCTCAACCTGACCCCTCGCAGGGTCAGGTCTTTGGCAAAGGATTGCGATGTTTGGACCGATCCGAACATTCATGTTGCTTTTGACATTAGCCCTGGGAACATATCTGGGGCTAATGATCGAACGCACCCGTCTTTCGCCAAGCATTGACAGGATTTGCAGCAATCCTGATATTAAACTGCAACTCGCAGACTTCGACCGCAAACTGGTGTGTAAGGATTACCAATGAGTGATGACCTTCTCTGTGTAGGAACCATTGCAGGCGCATTTGGCGTACGCGGTGAAGTGCGTTTGAAAAGCTTTACATCAGACCCCTATGCAATTGCGGATCTGGCCCCTTTGGTCACTGAGGATAGTGAACAAGAGTTTGACGTCGTAATCACAGGACAGACCAAAAATGGTCTGACGGCACGGATGAGTGGGATTGTCAGCAAGGAAGAGGCCGACGCGCAGAAGGGCACCAAACTGTTTGTTCCCCGCTCCCGTCTCCCTGATCTGCCAGATGATGAATATTATTACTCTGACCTTGAAGGGTTAGAGGTGTTTGACACAGGGGGCGCCCCCCTTGGACAGGTAAAATCGGTCCATAACCACGGCGCATCGGATTTGTTGGAAATCAAACGACCCAACAGCAATGCAACCGTTTTGCTACCCTTTACAAATGCGGCTGTTCCAACTGTCGATCTAAAACTGGGTCGCATCGTGGCCGATCCCCCATTGGGCATTTTTCCGGAGCAGGAATGAGTGTTCCACCCAGCAAATCGCATGGACGCAAATCCATTACAGCCTCGTTAAAGCCACGGGATTTGATGGATCAAAATCCGCGGCTGTCTGGCGTTTGGACCGCGCAGATTATCACCCTATTCCCCGATGCTTTTCCTGGCGTTTTGGGCGAAAGCCTGACAGGTCGCGCCCTAAAGGATCGCAAATGGGCCTTGGAAACCATTGATTTGCGCCGATTTGGGGACGGCAAACACAGAAATGTCGATGATACCCCCTCAGGTGGCGGCGCAGGCATGGTGTTACGCGCCGATGTTGTGGGCAATGCGATTGATCATGCGATCGCGCAATCCCGCGCACCCCGTCCGTTGGTATATCTATCGCCACGAGGAAAACGGTTTGATCAGAAAATGGCGCAAGATTGGTCAAAACTGCCTGGTTTGATCATGCTGTGTGGTCGGTTCGAAGGGGTCGATCAACGGGTGCTGGATCATTACAATATCCAAGAAGTCTCGCTTGGGGATTTTGTAATGACAGGGGGTGAATTAGCCGCCCAAGCGATGATTGATGCCACTGTTCGCTTATTACCAGATGTGCTGGGAAATGCCGAATCCACAGTGGACGAAAGCCATTCGAATGGCCTGTTGGAGCACCCCCAATACACCCGCCCCGCCGAATGGATGGGCCGCGAAATTCCAGAGGTTCTGACATCCGGCAACCACGCCAAAGTTGCTGAGTGGCGCAAAGAACAATCCAAAACCCTAACCCAACACCGCCGTCCTGATCTTTGGGCAAACAAAGTCAAAGAGGACGAATAAGGAATTCAGCCGAGTTCATGCCGTAAATTTCTGACGCCTATGTCTGGATCGTGATCAAGGCACCCCTACGGCGCAATAAAACAGGCAACTTTCCCTTGATCTTCTGATTGAATCACCCTAAACGCAGCGCATTGGTGGGCAGAGATGACTTTGTCCGTCTTTTGTATTTGTGGATCGTGGCTTCGACGACATCGAACAAATCAAGGACGTACCAATTAGAAATGACGACCCTATACTCTGGCGGGCTGTTTATCGGGACCCGGACGAAGACCAAGAGCTCTGAGGACGCGCACAACTTTGCGGATCAACCGCAGGCAAAAGGAGAATTGCGATGAATTTAATCGCTGAGCTAGAGGCGGAACAAATCGCCGCCCTTGGGAAAGACATTCCCGACTTTAAAGCCGGTGACACAGTGCGTGTCGGCTATAAAGTGACAGAAGGGACACGTACACGTGTTCAGAACTACGAAGGTGTTTGCATCTCACGTAAAAATGGCGAAGGCATTGCCGGATCATTCACAGTGCGCAAAATCTCTTTCGGTGAAGGCGTTGAGCGTGTGTTCCCACTGTATTCAACAAACATCGATAGCATCACTGTTGTACGCCGTGGCCGCGTACGCCGTGCAAAGCTATACTATCTTCGTTCACGTCGCGGTAAATCTGCACGTATCGCAGAAGATACAAACTATAAGCCAAAGTCATAAGGAGCGATGTCATGAGAAAAGATATCCACCCAGATTATCACATGATCGACGTCAAAATGACCGACGGCACAATGATCAAAATGCGTTCTACTTGGGGCAAAGAAGGCGACATGCTTGCGCTTGATATCGACCCAACGGCGCACCCTGCATGGAACGGCGGCAGCGCGCGTCTTTTGGACCAAGGCGGCCGTGTTTCAAAGTTCAAAAAGAAATACGAAGGTTTGGGCTTCTAAGCGTCCCTTTGATAGATTTCCAAAAGGCCACCCAATGCGGTGGCCTTTTTGTTTTAAGTCGTGTTTCATAGGGTGAAACAAACCAAATTAAGACAATGACAATGCCTCATCATGCTGTTGATATCTGGCTTCATGCAGCCACTGCGGCGGATATATCAGCCAGCCTTGCGCTTTATGAACGCCTGTTGCAACAGGATGATTTTGACATCGTCCTATCGTGCGGCGATGATATTGTGCTGGATCACTTGGGGGTTGCAGGAGATGATTATTTTGGGCGTATTCCCGAACAATGGACGGCGCAAAAACTGGTTCGGGATCACAGACCCAAAGAATTAATCTGGATTGGTTCCAAGGTGCATGCCAACACCATCCTGGCCGTTAGATCGAAATTGGATCACATGGTTTTGGCCAACATCGACGCCGATGCAATCCCACAGCGTCGCATCAAATTCATCCCAATGCCGCTGGAACGGGCACTGCGCAGTTTTTCGGATATTTTTTGCGCGGATGCTGACACCGCGGCCCGCCTGCACATGCTGAACATTTCCGATGCACGTATCCATCCCGTTGGCAGCCTGCAGTCGCAAACATCGGTGCCCGCCCTTTTGGGGGATCCCGACGAATTCAACGATCTAAAGGGGCGACCAATGTGGTCTGCTGTTTCCCTACAACGTGAAGAATTGGCAGCAATTTTGAACGCGCACCGTCTGATTATGCGGGAAAGCCATAGAAGCCTTTTACTATTATCCCCCGCATCTGCCAAAGACGAAGAACACTTTTGGCAGACTTGTCAGGACTACGGGCTCACCACAGCGCGTCGGTTGGACGATGACATGCCCGAGGCGCGGACACAGGTGTTTTTGGCCGATTCCAACGACGAAATGGCGCGCTGGCTCTCGCTGTCGCCAGTGGCGTTTTTGGGGGGATCCTTGATCAGTGGTGGCAAGGGGTGCAACCCGTTGCCAGCCGCATCATTGGGATGCGCGATATTATACGGGCCGAACATCAAAAATCACCTCAGCGCGTACAGCAATCTGGCGGGTGTTGGCGCCGCGCGTATCATTCAGGACAGCGATAGCCTTGCTTCCGCTGTCCTTCACTCCTCTGCCCCAGAACAGGCTGCAAAAATGGGATGCGCGGCGTGGGAATTTGTGACAAGAGGAGCTGAAGCAACAGAAGCGATCTATGCAACCATCACGCGCAACCTAAAAGGAGAGCCCTGATGCAGGCCCCAAAATTTTGGTACAGATCGCGCAGTTGGCAAGCGTTTTTGCTGTCACCCTTGGGGATGGTCTATGCATGGGCGACTGCTAGACGACAGAAAAATGCACATCCCACTCGGGTTGATATTCCCGTCATCTGCATTGGCAACCTGAATGTCGGCGGTACGGGTAAGACGCCCACAACAATTGCAATTGCACAGATGTTAACATCCAGCGGCATTGCGGTGCATATCGTATCACGCGGGTATGGTGGATCACTTCAGGCGGTGACACAGGTTGACCCGCGCGTACATACGGCGGATGAAACAGGGGATGAACCACTTTTGATGGCGGCCTTTGCGCCGACTTGGGTCGCAAACGAACGGGTCGCAGGTGCGCGTGCTGCACAAAATGCAGGGGCCGATGTCATCCTGCTGGATGACGGTTTTCAGGACCCTTCCTTGATCAAAGATCTGTCAATTATCGTTGTGGATGCGACACGCGGATTCGGCAACTGGCGCTGCCTGCCTGCGGGTCCATTGCGCGAACCTGTGCATGTGGGTCTGAAACGTGCAAATGCCGTCATCAGTATCGGAGAGCCCGAGGCGCAATCCCAGTTTCGGGAACGGTCCGCCGATCAGCTGGGCCGCATCGCACACATTACGGCCAGCCTGAAACCAATCGAAATGGGCATGCCCTGGGCCGAGGGGCGCTATCTGGCCTTTGCGGGGATTGGGGATCCAGAAAAGTTTTTTGCAACACTGCGCGGATTGGGTGCCCCATTGGTGCGCACCGTCGCGCTGGATGATCATCAGAAATTGGCGCGTCCCATGATCCAAAGGTTAATGAAAGAAGCGCAGTCCATGAATGCGCAATTGGTCACCACCGAAAAGGACGCCGCACGTCTGCCCGCAGATTTGCGATCTGGCATCCTATCCCTGCCGGTGCGGTTGGAATTTGACGACGCGCACGCCCTTGAAACCTTGCTAGAGCCGGTTTTGAGCATGATCCGTGATCAGGCAAACAGGCCCTAGTTATCTTCGCCTAATTTGGGCGCACCACGGTTCAGCGTAAGGTCCGCATCCGAAAACATGAAAGGCGAGCGGACATAGGGAACGCCGTCCAGTTCCACTTTCATCCCACGTGCGATCACCTGCGGATCGGAAAATACCTCGGCCATATCATTGATTGGCCCTGCTGGAATTCCCTGATCTTCACAGGCAGATAACAGCGCATCTTTGGCAAATGTCTTGGTACGCTCAGTAAGGCGTTCGGTCATGTCTTCACGATTGGCGATACGATCAGAATTGCGCAAATACTTGGGGTCCTCTGCCATATCATCCAGATTCAGGACCGAACACAATCTGCGATACTGTGCATCGTTTCCTGTGGCGATGATGATATGACCATCGGCGCATTCAAACACCTGATAGGGCGTTAAATTTGGGTGATAGTTTCCTGTGCGCACAGGCGGGGTACCTGTGCTGAGGTAATTCAATGCCTGATTGGCCATAACGGACACGGCACTGTCGAACAGTGACATGTCAATGTGCTGTCCCTGCCCTGTTGTATCGCGCATCCGCAGTGCGGCCAAAATCGCAGTCGTCGCATATACCCCTGTGAAAATATCCGTGATTGCCACACCTGCGCGTTGCGGCATGCCATCGGGATCACCCGTTATCGACATAAACCCAGACATGCCCTGAATGATGTAATCATATCCTGCACGGTGTGCATAAGGCCCCGTTTGTCCAAATCCCGTAATGGAACAATAGACCAGACGCGGGTTTATTTGTTTCAGGCTGTCATAATCGAACCCGTATTTAGCCAGCCCACCCACCTTGAAATTTTCGATCAGGATGTCAGCATCTTTGATCAAAACACGCAGGCGGTCCTGATCATTGGAATCGCGCAGATCAATGGTGACCGATGATTTGCCACGATTGCACGA
>CAXACF010000041.1:0-8871 GCA_963967125.1 uncultured Rhodobacterales bacterium
GACGCGGGGTAGGGGCAAGTACCGGCGGGCGGAACTACCTATGCTGTTGTGGAATGGTCGGAAAAACCCTCAGCATCCTGCGAAAGAATATCAAAATTTTCGGTTTGTCTGAACGCACGCAAGTGAAAAAAATGGACGCAACCCGCCTACCTAAATGCGATGCGACGCCCTATTCGCTGATTTTTCTTGACCCACCCTATAGCAAAGGGTTGGGGGAAAAGGCACTGCTGTGTGCCGCGCGCCAAGGTTGGATCGCACATAACGCGCTTGTAATCTGGGAAGAAGGATCGGATGTCTCCCCACCCGATGGGTTTAGTATTCTGGATCAGCGTAAATTCGGCGACACGCAGGCCACGTTTTTGCGTTACGCCGAATAAGTTGGATGGAATTTGCCCGCAGGTGATAGGGTAAAGATTTCAAAACCATCTGCGGTTACACCAATCGAATGTTCAAACTGTGCCGACAAGGAGCGATCGCGCGTCACTGCTGTCCAATCATCGGCCAGAATTTTGGTTTCTGGGCGACCTAAATTCACCATGGGTTCAATGGTGAAAAACATGCCCTCTTCCAGCACAGGACCCGTGCCTGCACGCCCATAGTGCAACACATTCGGCGCGGCGTGAAACACCTTGCCCAGACCATGACCACAAAAATCACGGACGACAGACATGCGGTTTCCTTCAACATAGGATTGGATCGCATGCCCAATATCACCAAAGGTTGCGCCAGGGCGGACCATTTCGATGCCTTTGAACAGGGCGTCATGGGTCACTTGGATCAAACGTTCGGATTTACGAGGCAGCTTACCCGCGACATACATCCGTGATGTATCCCCATACCAACCATCAACAATCACGGTCACATCAATGTTTAGGATGTCACCATCCGTGATTTTTTTGTCACCCGGAATGCCATGACAAACGACGTGATTAACACTGATACAGGTGGCATGCTGATACCCGCGGTACCCAATCGTGGCCGAGGTCACGCCATATTCCGCAATTTTTTGTTCAACGAAATTATCAATTGCGGCTGTGGTTTGGCCCGGTTCAATAACCTCGATAACGTCATCCAAAATTTTGGCCGCAACTGCCCCCGCCTTACGCATTCCTTCAAAATCTGAGGGCGCATAGATATCAATACCGTCTTTGGTTTTGCGGATGCCGTTAAGTTTTGCCACGTTTGTGTCCGATCTGTCGATGTCTTGTGCTTACCTAGCGATCCGCTGAACGAAACGCAACTCTTGGGCCCAAGGTAATTCTGTTGGGGGTGATATCGGCGCGATAGGCGATCACTTCAACCCCCGCATGTTGTGCGGCGTCTAGTGCAGCGGCATAGGTCGGATCAATATCAGTGGCGATGGAGACCACATCACAATCTGTGCGGTTGACCAAATAAAACATCACCGCACGGTGACCTTGCTCAGCCACTTTTGACAGTTCTTGCAAATGCTTGGTTCCGCGTGCGGTCACACTATCGGGAAATTCGGCAGATCCAGTTTTACGGGATAGTGTCACGGATTTAACCTCGACAAATGTTTGTTGTCCTGCCTGATCCGTCAGCAGAAAATCAATTCTACTTCCTTCGCCGTATTTGACCTCTGGGCGGAAATCCTGATCTGCAAATTCTGGAATTGCATTGCTTGCCAGTGCCTCTTTAACAATGCGATTGGCCTGCGCCGTATCAACCATTACCATTGCGCCTGTGGTCAATTCCGCGATCCGCCATGCGAATTTCAGCTTTTTCTTGGGATCGTCATTGGGTTCTACCCATGCAATGGTCCCATCATCCAGAAGTCCCATCATGGATCCAGGATTTGCGCAATGGGCCGTGACCTCGCGTCCATCAGGCAACAAAACATCGCTTAGAAAACGTTTGTACCTGCGGATCAGCTTTGCGCGGATTAAGGGTGATTGAAACTCCATCGAAACGGCCTATAGCTTGGTAGGTGAATACGAAAGGAACGCTACATGACTAACCCGACTGCTGCAATGATCGTCATTGGGGATGAAATTCTATCGGGGCGGACGCGGGATGCGAATATGCATCACCTTGCAGGCGTTCTAACCGAACACGCGATTGATTTGAAAGAGGTCCGCGTGATTAGCGATGACCCCACTGCAATCACGTCAGCTGTGTCTACCATGTCAGATGCTTATACATATGTGTTCACCTCTGGCGGGATTGGTCCAACGCATGACGATATAACGGCCGATTGTGTGGCCGCGGCCTTTGATGATCACATCGATGTACGCCCAGATGCACGCAAACTGTTGGCGGATTATTACGCCGAAACGGGGCGCGAATTGAACGATGCGAGACTTCGCATGGCGCGCATTCCAGACAGTGCAACCTTGATTGAAAACCCCGTGTCCATCGCACCCGGGTTTGTGTTGAAAAACGTCCATGTCATGGCAGGTGTCCCATCGGTTTTCAAAGCAATGGTTCAAAGTATTTTACCCACGCTCACAGGCGGTGCGCCCCTGATCAGTGAAACGCACCGTTGCATGCGCGGCGAAGGCGACATTGCGGCCCCATTGGGTCAGATTGCAGATGAATTTCCAAACCTTTCTATCGGTTCATATCCCTTCCAACAGGATGGGGTTTATGGCACAAACATCGTTGTGCGGGGCACCGACCCTGCAGAGATCAAATGGGCCATAGAAAAGATAGCAAATGCAGAAGCAAACTTGGGATGATTACGGCGATATTCTAACCGCGCTTGAAGCAACATGGCCTGCCGCGGCTCGTCAAGTTATAGGTCCATGGATCATCCGCGATGGTCAAGGGGGTGGCAAACGCGTTTCAGCCGCGACACCCAATTCTGATTGGACGCAAGCAGACATTCAAACGGCTGAAACCGCCATGCGGGATTTGGACCAAACGCCCCTTTTTATGATCACTGATCAAGATCAGAATTTGGATCACGCGCTGGCCAATGCAGGATATGACATCATTGATCCCGTGAATATCTATTCCACCTCTGTTGATACCCTGACAACTGAACGGCCACCCAAAGTGTCCATGTTTTCGGTTTGGCCACCGCTTGCAATTGAAATCGACATGTGGGCCGAAGGGGGCATTTCAGATGCGCGTGTCAATGTCATGAAACGTGTTCAGGGCCCTAAAACATCCATTTTGGCGCGCTGGAATGATCATCCCGCGGGCGTTGGTTTTGCGGCCACCCATGGCCAAGATGCCTTTGTTCACGCCGTGGAAATACGCACCCAGCAACGCCACCAAGGTGTAGCCAGTTGGTTGATGAAACACGCCGCCTTTTGGGCCGCAGAACAGGGGGCCAGTCGGCTGAACGTTGCCTGTACCAAGTCAAATGTGGCGGCCAACGCGCTTTATCGTTCCATCGGCATGAAAGTTGTGGGAGAGTACCACTATAGAATGAAAGGATAACGGATGAGCGAGAATGATCAGGTTACGGCCCTAAATTTACCGCCCCTATCACCCCTTCCTGAAAAGACACAAAAATATTTTGATATTTGCCAAGAAAAATTGGGAATGGTTCCAAACGTTTTGGTCGCGCATGCGTTTAACATCGACAAATTGAATGCGTTTACAGCACTTTATAATGAAACGATGTTGGCCGACAGCGGGCTAAGCAAACTGGAACGCGAAATGATTGCGGTCGTTGTGTCCTCTGTGAACAAATGCTTTTATTGTTTGACGGCACATGGTCAGGCTGTGCGCGAATTGTCGGGCGATCCGATATTAGGCGAAATGCTGGTCATGAATTACCGCGTTGCGGAGCTAAGCGCGCGGCAACGCGCAATGTTGGATTTTGCCGAAAAAATCACAATTGAAAGCCACTGTATCGAAGAAAGTGATCGCGCTGACCTGCGGTCGGTTGGATTTAGCGACCAGGATATTTGGGACATCGCGAATGTCGCGGCCTTTTTCAACATGTCAAACCGCGTGGCCAGTGCCATAGATATGCGCCCAAATGACGCCTATCATGCACAAAGCCGTTAAATCACTTTCCATAGTATTGGCGCTGACCCTAAGCCATCCTGTATTCGCGGGCCTGGATATTCCCTATCCCAGTGGTGTTGAGCGTTTGTTCACAGAGCAAACGGAAAACGGCACCCTTCGCGTTCCAATTGCCCCGTGGTCGCAACAATCCAGCGTACCACATGAAAAACGCAGCGGCACAGTTACGGTTTCAACGTTTGAATTACGCGCGACATCGATCACGCCGGCACAGGTTGCAGCACCCATTCGTCAGGCGTTGCGGGATGCAAAATTTCAAATCACTTTGGACTGCATGTCAAACGAATGCGGTGGATTTGATTATAGGGTGAATACACCCATTGTGTCGCCGCCCAATATGTATGTGAATCTAAGGGATTTTTTGTCCATTACAGGCACCAAGGGATCTGATCAGATTATCAACATTCTGATTTCACGGATTGGCGAGCGGGTCTATATCCAAGAACGCCGTGTTGACCCCGCAGCGCAAGCGCCTGTGGCGACCTCGAAAATCACAACCATCGCCCAACCGTCACCCACAACAAACATCAGTGATCAAATCGACCAAACGGGCTCTGTCACACTTGAAGGGTTGGATTTCACCAGTGGCTCCACAAATTTGGGGGAAGGGCCGTTTTCAGTCTTGTCTGAATTGGCAGACTATCTGCGCCAAAATCCAAATACAAAAATTGTGTTGGTCGGTCACAGCGATGCGATTGGCGGGTTAGAGGGAAATATCGCCATTTCAAAACAACGCGCCGAAGCGGTACGTCAGCGTTTGATTTCAAAATACGGCATTCAAAAATCGCGCATCACAGCCCAAGGAATTGCATTTCTATCCCCACGGGCCAGCAATCAAACACCAGAAGGGCGTGAACAAAACCGCCGCGTGGAAGCGGTGGTTTTGCAATAAATCACCAGTGATCTGGCCCTTTGCGCGCAAAGGTCTGTGCCAAATAATCAATAAATGCACGCACCTTTGGTTGTGTAAATTTACCTGGGGGGTACACCACATAGATCCCTTGGGTTTCTTTTGGCAATTCGGGCATCACATCAACAACGCGGCCTTCGGCAAGTGCGGATGCGTATAAGAAGGATGGCAAATATGCGATCCCCAACCCATTGATCGCCGCATTCAACAGGGATTGCCCATCATTTACCGTAAAACTGCCCGTTGTACGGATTTGGCGTTTTTCCCCCGTTTGCGAGGTCATTTTCCAAACCGCGCCATTCGCCTGATTGGTGTAATGCAGCAATTTATGCGCACCCAAATCTTCGATCCGACGCGGGCGACCCGCGCGTTGAAGATATCCTGGGCTTGCAACCATACGAATTGTTGTTCCCGCGATTTTACGTGCGCGAAGCGAACTGTCTTCCATTTCACCCACACGAATGGCGGCATCATAGCCCTCGGAAATCATTTCGATATAGCGGTTGTCCAATTCCAAGTTCACAGACACATCTGGAAATTGCGCCAAAAAATCACCCAGCACAGGGGACAAATGCATCGAGCCAAAGTCAGTTGCAACCGACACACGTAGCATCCCAGTTGGTGCCGATTGCATTGAACTGACCAAGGCATCTGCCTCGCCCGCATCGTTCAGCACACGGCGTGCACGATCATAATAGGCAAGGCCGATTTCAGTTGGACTAACACGGCGCGTGGTACGATTTAGCAATCGCGCACCAAGTCGTGTTTCAAGACTGGAAATATGTTTCGAAACGGCAGATTTTGAAATCCCCATTTTGCGCGCGGCATCTGTAAAACCACCTTGGTCTACCACGGTGGCAAAGGCTTCCATTTCTGTCAAACGGTCCATATTTTCCTCACTTCTTGTTCCACCTTTGTTGCCCCAAACTTGGGCAAGACTGGGGCAGAGGCAGGACAAGATAGAGGTATTTACAAGAAACCTTAAAGGCTAAGCGCCAGCCGCACCCCCTGATCAATCGCGCGTTTTGCATCCAATTCGGCCGCCACATCCGCACCACCAATCACATGCGGTTCGATGCCGTTGGCAATTAAATCATACGCAAGGCTGCGTTCGCTTAGCTGACCTGCGCAGAAAACAATCGTATCTGCGGGAATGACACTTGGGTTTTCGCGTGCTAAGCCATGGGAAATGCGCAACCCTTCGTCGGTGATCTCTTCATAATTTACACCACCGATCATTTTCACGCCTTTCATTTTCAACGTCGAACGGTGAATCCAACCCGTTGTTTTTCCAAGGCGTTTTCCAGGGCGCTCTGCCTTGCGCTGTAGCAAGGTTACATTGCGTGCAGGGGCGGCGGGCCTTGGACCCTCGGCCAATAATCCACCGCGGATCTCCTCGGGATCCCCGACCCCCCATTCTTTCAACCAGTGGGCCAAATCGGGTGTTTCGGGTGTCGCTGCGTTTGCATGAACAAGGAATTCGCTTACATCAAACCCAATACCACCTGCCCCAATGACAACCACGTTGTCACCTGCTGTGACACGACCCTGTAGGATATCAATGTAACCGCAGACCTTGTCGCTGTCTTGTCCTGGGATCTCAGGATCGCGTGGTGTGACGCCAGTGGCGACAACAACCGCATCAAACCCTGTTAAATCGGTCGCGGACACACGTTTACCCAATTTCGTTTTCACACCTGTTTCCGCAATCATGGTTCCAAACCAATCGACCAGGCCCCAAAACTCTTCCTTACCCGGAACCTGTTTGGCCATGTTCAATTGACCCCCGATTTTTTCGGCCTGATCGAACAGGGTGACGTCATGACCGACTTGAGCGGCTGTCATAGCAGTGGCCAAACCAGCAGGGCCCGCCCCAATAACCGCGACACGTTTTACCGTTTCTGCCGTTGTCATGGGCAGTTCGGTTTCATAACAGGCCCGTGGGTTCACAAGACACGAACTAATTTTCCCGCCGAATGTATGATCAAGGCACGCTTGGTTACACGCGATACACGGCGTGATGGTATTGCCCTGCCCCGCGGCCGCCTTGGCCACGAAATGAGGATCAGCCAGAAAGGGGCGTGCCATACTGACCATATCCGCGCATCCATCTGCCAACACCTCTTCGGCAACTTCGGGTGTATTGATGCGGTTTGAAGTTATGACAGGAATGGACACCTTACCCATCAGTTTTTTCGTTACCCAAGCGAATGCCGCACGCGGAACGGAAGTTGCGATTGTTGGAATTCGCGCTTCGTGCCAACCGATCCCTGTATTGATGATTGTTGCGCCCGCGGCCTCAATCGCTTGGGCCAATTGCACCACTTCTTCGTGGGTTGATCCATTGGGGACCAAATCAATCATCGACAGGCGATAAATAATGATGAAATCCGTGCCAACCGCCGCGCGCGCACGCCGTACAATTTCAACAGGCAATCGCATTCGGTTTTCGTACGAACCGCCCCAACGATCCGTACGTTTGTTTGTGTGGGTCACAAGGAATTGGTTAATAAAATACCCCTCGGACCCCATGATTTCGACACCATCATAGCCTGCGGATTTTGCACGCTGTGCTGTTGCGACAATATCGCTGATTTGTTTTTCGATACCCTCTTCATCCAATTCCTTGGGCGGAAATGGCGAAATGGGTGATTTTACCGCAGATGGCCCTACACATTCAGGACCATAGGCATAGCGCCCCGCATGCAAAATCTGCATCGCAATTTTGCCGCCCGCCTGATGAACGCGATCTGTGACGATTTGATGATTGGCAATATCGGTTTCATCAAATAACCCTGCCGCACCTGGAAAAACACCGCCTTCACGGTTGGGCGCGATGCCACCTGTCACCATCAATGCAACGCCACCTCGCGCGCGCTCGGCGTAAAATTCTGCAACCCGGTTCCAATCTTTTGTCTCTTCTAAATTAGTATGCATCGACCCCATCAGGACACGGTTTTTTAATGTCGTGAAACCAAGATCTAATGGTGCAAGAAGATTGGGGTATGATTGGGACATTTGGGTGCTCCGAACGATAAAGTACCCACGCAGTATGTCCAATTCATGTGTATTTTGTCACCCGTAACGCGGCGGCACCTAGCCTGCGTTGTGGATATGTCGGCGAAACGCCCGTTTCAGGATCTCCAACTCTTCCCGCAACAGGGCAACTTCGGCTTGCAGATCATATTCCATTGCGCGGCCTGCCGAGATGCAAAAGCTGCCCACTGGGGCCGTAGTGCCCTCGACGAAAATCAAAAAGGTATGAACGCCATCCCCAATCGCATGATTGGGAATTGGAATGTCAATCACCCATTCACGATCACTGTGCCCCGCAGATACATGCACGCCGTCCACCAACGCGCCATTCAATTCAACGCTGAATGATGGTGCAGCAGCAGGTTTCTCTGCGGTAAAGAGACCGCGCCACATCCCATTTGAAAAATCAATTTTATCCAACTGCATGTCGCATCCTATTTAAAATTTTGCTCTGGGACGGCGATAAAACACCAGGTCCGAAATTTTTGCACGGTTCATCGACGGGTCATCGAATATCAAATCAAGCCACACATTTTCAACGCGCGCCTCGTGCAGGTCACAGTACCCTAAGTCAAACTCTAGGTAGAGGCGGTTCGCACCATGTGGGATTTCCTGCAGCAACTCTTCTACATTTGGACCATGCTTTACGTTCAATCGTACGAAAACAGGCATTGAGTGGTCTAATGACAGTTTGCCTTCGACTTCAAAAATGTGGTTTTTCGTTAATCCCGTTGCGGCTTCGCTGGGCAAGTCAATCGCCAATGACAGGAAAGATCCCTTAAATTCATAGGTTTCAACAGAGAGGCCATAGGGGGCCAAATCATCAACACCCATATTCTTGAACTGGCGTACGATTAATTCTGGGTCAGTGTCATTGTGATGGACGGCAATGGACGTGGACACGTCATGGCGGGCGAGATCGG
>CAXACF010000042.1:0-8724 GCA_963967125.1 uncultured Rhodobacterales bacterium
CACCCCAAGCTCTTTCTACGCCTGTTTCTGGTGCCATTACATTTGATACGGTGACATTTCATTATCCACAGCGCCCCAATACCGTCGCGCTGGACGCCGTCGCGTTTCAGGTGGGAGCAGGGGAAACCGTTGCGATTGTCGGCCCTTCTGGTGCCGGGAAATCGACCATTATGCAAATGCTGTTACGCTTTTATGATCCAGAGGTTGGGGGCATCACCATTGATGGCGTTAATTTGCGCGACCTGGCGCGTCGTGATTTTCGCCAACACATCGCCTTGGTTCCACAGGATGCAGCGATCTTTGCAGTATCAGCCATGGAGAACATCCGTTTTGGTCGACCAGAGGCCAGTGACGCGGATGTCATCGCCGCGGCCAAGGCCGCAGCGGCACATGATTTCATTTCGGCCTTGCCTGATGGATATGACACCTATGTTGGGGAACGCGGTGTGATGTTGTCAGGCGGTCAAAAACAACGCATCGCCATTGCGCGCGCGATCCTGCGGGATGCGCCCATTCTATTGCTGGATGAAGCAACCAGCGCCTTGGACGCTGAAAGCGAACGTTTGGTTCAGGCGGCTGTTGAAAATCTATCGGCGGATCGCACGACCTTGGTCATCGCGCACCGTTTGGCAACCGTGAAAAAGGCGGATCGCATTCTGGTCATGGATCAGGGCAAAATCGTCGCCCAAGGCACACACGACAGCCTAATTGCCGAACAGGGGCTTTATGCCCGTTTGGCCAAGTTGCAATTTACAGCAGGATTTGACCCAAGTTAACCTTACGGCGACTTAAATTTGGCTTGATTTTCTACCCCTTTCTACATCATTGTACAAAGCTAAAAAAACAGGGAGGAATGGCCAAATGCAGTGGGCGTCATTAGAAGACACACGGGCCTTGGAAGAAGAGTGCACATGGGCGGAACGCGATGTGCCAGTCACACTTTATGAGCTGTTGACGCGGACCAAGAATAATTTTGGATCACGTCCTGCGGTCAGTTATCAGTTAACATCAGGACCCAAGGATAAGGCGGAAACGCTATCTTGGGATGAGTTACATCAAAAAACCACCCAGACGGCGAATATGTTCCGTGCCTTGGGCGTGGGGCCAAATGATGTCGTGGCCTATATTTTGCCAAATGCCACCGAAACGGTTCTGTCCGTTTTAGGCGGGGCTGTTGCAGGGATTGTAAACCCCATCAACCCGTTGCTGGATGCAGATCAGATTGCCGCCATTTTGCGCGAAACGAATGCCAAGGTGGTCGTGACGCTAAAGGCGTTTCCAAAAACCGATATCCCGCAAAAGGCGGCCGCAGCGGTGGCCGCGGCTCCAAATGTCAAAGCGGTGATTGAAGTCGATCTGTTGCGCTATCTGACATTCCCGAAATCAGTGATTGTACCCCTGATACGCCCGAAAAACCCGGTGTCGCATCAGGCAAAAATCTATGATTTTAACGCATTGATGGCACAACAAAATACCACCTTGGATTTCGAGGACGTGCGCGAAGATCGTGTCGCTGCGTATTTCCACACAGGCGGCACCACGGGTATGCCAAAGGTTGCGCAGCACACCTATTCAGGCATGATTTATAATGGCTGGCTGGGCGACACATTGCTGTTCACCGAAGAGGATGCAGTGATCTGTCCATTGCCCTTGTTCCACGTCTTTGCGGTGCATGTGATTTTGATGGCTATGGTGTCATCTGGGGCGCATGTGGTGTTCCCAACACCCGCTGGCTATCGCGGGGATGGGGTGTTTGACAATTTCTGGAAATTGATCGAACGCTGGGGCATCACATTTGTGATTACCGTTCCAACGGCGATTTCTGCCCTGATGCAGCGTCCCGTGGACGCGGATATTTCCACCGTAAAAACATCCTTCTCTGGGTCTGCCCCACTGCCATTGGAATTGTTCCGCCGCTTTGAAGAGGCAACAGGCGTCACAATTGTCGAAGGCTATGGCCTGACCGAGGCGACGTGTCTGGTGTCGTGTAACCCTGTTGATGGCGAGAAAAAGGTTGGCTCTGTCGGTCTGAATTTCCCATACACTGATGTCAAAGTCATCAAAACAGTTGATGGCGAAATGGTGGAATGTGGTGTGGATGAGGTTGGCGAAATCTGTATCGCAAACCCAGGCGTTCGTCCGGGCGGCACCTATACAGAGGCCGACAAAAACAAGGATCTGTATTATAATGATGTCTATCTGCGTACGGGCGATTTGGGCCGTAAGGATGCGGATAAATATCTGTGGATCACAGGCCGTGCCAAGGATTTGATCATCCGTGGTGGTCACAACATTGATCCCGCCCTGATCGAAGAGGCGCTGTTGGGCCATGACGCCGTGGCCTTTGCGGGTGCAATTGGTCAGCCAGATGCCCATGCAGGTGAAATTCCATGTGCCTATGTGGAATTGGTTGCAGGAGCCGAGGTGAGCGAGGCAGAATTGATGGCCTTCTGCCTAGAAAATGTATCGGAACGTGCAGCACACCCGAAACATATGGAAATTTTGCCAGAGCTGCCCAAAACAGCCGTTGGCAAAGTGTTCAAACCCGATCTGCGCAAAAGCGCGATAACACGTATTTACAACGCGGCACTGGCCGATGCGGGGGTTGATGCATCCGTTGTTTCCGTGATGGACGATAAAAAGCGCGGCCTTGTTGCACAAGTGTCAGGTGGGGCAGATGACGCGGCCATCGGTGGCGTACTGGGTGCCTTCATCAATCAATGGGAACGCGCATAACCCACATCATGCAATCAGATCATGCGCGGAGTGATCCGCGCGTGATTTAACAACATTGTTTAAAAACGATTACTGCTGTTTCGCGTCGGGGCCGCAAAACATATTGTAAAGCAATTTAATCAGTTGCGCGGTGTTATTGTTTGCCAGGGAATAATAAATGGTTTTGCCGTCACGGCGGGTGTCAACCATACCATCCTCGCGCAGGCGGGCCAACATCTGGCTTACGGCAGCTTGGCGACAATTTAGGATGTCTTCCAATTCGCTTACGGATTTTTCGCCCGATCCCAAATGGCATAGGATCATCAAACGCCCCTCATGCGCCATTGTTTTCAGGAAATTCGCCGCAAGTGCCGCGTTTGTTTCCATCTCTTTTGGAGGGGATTTTAAGTCGATTGCCATGCTGCGCCTGTTATAAATTTTGGGCGCACCATGACATATTCGCTTTTTGAGATCAATTCTTTATCGGCGCGCCCCCTTGGAACGCATTTCCGTTTTGATAGTCACATGGATCGTCCTGCATCATCAGGTGCAGACCTGTTCCCGTAAACGGATGGGCGCGGGCCAAATCTTCGTCCACATCAATCCCTAAACCTGGGGCCGTTGGGGCGGGGATATATCCGTTATCCACACGAATACTGCCCTTGATCAATTGATCATGAAATGGGGTTTCAATGGTTTCTGCAATCAAAAGGTTGGGAATGGACACGGCCAAATGCACATTGGCAGCCCATTCAATGGGCCCTGCATAAAGGTGCGGTGCCATTTGCGCGTTAAAGATTTCAGCAATCGCTGCGGTTTTTTTCATCTCCCAAATACCACCTGCGCGTCCCAAGGCGGGTTGTAGGATTGATGCACCGCCAGTGCGCAGCACCGTTCCAAATTCCGCCTTCGTGGTCATCCGTTCACCCGTGGCAATGGGGATGTTCACGGCGCGTGCGACGTTTGCAAATTCCAATAGGTTGTCAGGGGGAATGGGTTCTTCGTACCAAAGGGGATTATAGGGTTCGATTGCCTTGCCCAATCGAATGGCGCCATCGGTGTTGAACTGACCATGGGTGCCAAATAGAATATCGGCCCTGTCCCCAACGGCGGCGCGGATGGCGGCGCAAAATTCAACCGACATGGAAATATCGCTTAGGGCCGGGTGATGGCCCCCGCGCATGGTATAAGGGCCCGCGGGATCAACCTTGACCGCTGTATAGCCGCGCGCAACCAAATCCGCGGCACTTTCTGCGTTCCACTCTGCATTCGTCCAGAATTGTGATACATCGTGATGCGCCATCGGATAAAGATAGCTATAGGCGCGCACACGTTCATTCATCATCCCGCCCAGCAAGGCCCAAACGGGGCGATCCCGATCCTTGCCCAGAATATCCCAACAGGCGATTTCCAATCCTGAAAACGCCCCCATGACCGTTAAATCAGGACGCTGTGTAAAGCCCGATGAAAACGTACGTCGAAACATGCGTTCTACGTTTTCTGGATTTTCGTTCAGGAAATAGCGGGTAAAAACATCTGTAATGACGGCGCGCATCGCCTCTGGCCCGATGGAAGAGGCATAGCATTCGCCCCAACCCGTGATCCCTGTGTCCGTGGTCAGTTTTACCAATATCCAATACTGCCCGCCCCATCCCGGTGCAGGGGGGGCGGTGACGATAATATCCAGATCCGTTAGACGCATGAAACGCCTCCTTTAGATGTCAAATTCGATGACGTTACGCTTGGCCGATCCTGATTTTGTGTCTTCGATCGCCTCATTGATTTGGTCCAAACGCCAACGGCCCGACACCAACTCATCCAATTTCAGGCGGTCTTGTTGGTACATATCGACCATCCATGGAATATCACGTTGGATCACCACATCGCCCATTTTTGATCCAACCATGCCTTGGGACACGGCGGCCATCATGACAGGTTCATAGGTGGAGCTCTCCCCCGATTTTGGCATACCCACCATGACAACCTTGCCCCCATAGCCCAAATAGCGGGGGGCCTGATCATAAACGGCACTGACGCCAACGGTTACGAATACTGCGTCTGCACCGCGTCCAATCGCCTTTTTCGCATCACGCCAAGGGGTGTCACCCGTTGCCAAGACACCGTCCGTTGCGCCAAATTCCTTGGCGATTTCCAATTTCTCTTCGCTCATATCCACGGCAACGATGCGGCGTGCACCAGCAATGCGCGCGCCCTGAATTGCGTTTAGGCCAACACCCCCTGCACCAATCACCACAACGTCCTGACCGGGGCGCAACGCTGCGGCATTGACAACCGCGCCGACACCCGTGATCACGCCACAGGCCAAAAGAGAGGCCGAGGCAAAAGGGACGCTTTCAGGGATTTTCACGACTTGGGATTGTGCGACAACCACCTTTTCCGCAAATGCCCCACAGGCCATCGCCTGCATAAGGGGGGCACCTTCGGCTGTCTTGATCGGCCCTTCAACGCCATCCACAGGGGTTTCGCAAATGGTTGGTGCGCCCCCTGAACAGTTTGAACAATGCCCGCAGGCGCGGATCAGGGTCACAACAACATGATCGCCAATATTCAGACCGCGCACGTTATCCCCAACCGCAGTGACACGGCCCGCGGCCTCGTGCCCATAAACAGCAGGTAGGAACCCACCCCAGTCCCCATTGGCAAAGGAAATATCCGAATGGCAAATCGCGACGGCACCCAATGTGACTTCGATTTCATCGTTTTCAGGTGCGCGCAGGTCGATATCTTCGACATGCAGGGGTTTGCCAAATTCGTGGCATACGGCGGCTTTGATGCGGCTCATCTTTTGTCCTCACTGATTTTTCATCAGTTTGGAACAGACAGGCGCAGACGCAAGTCCGAAATCGTCATCAATGGTCGCAACGCGGCGTTATTTTTGCGAAGGGATGCGAAAGAACACCAAGAGCGCGATCAGAACCAAGATGCCTGAGATGAAAAAGGGCATGCCCGGGAAATAAAACGCACTGTCATCTGTGCTAAACGCGTAAAAAATGCTGGTCATCGTGATCGGTGTGATCATCATTGCCAAGGCGTTCAAACTGCTAATAACCCCCTGCAAGGCACCTTGATTTCTATCCCCTGCGGCACGTGACATCCAGGCTTGCAATGGGGGTTGGGCAATCACACCAAGGGCCGCAAATGGGATCATCATCAACAGGATTATCCCGTTCGTTATGATCGAGATGAGCCACAGCGATATAACCTCAATCACCAATCCATAAATCAATGTGCGCCGTTCACCAAAACGGGCGATAAAGGGTTTGACCAATGCCCCCTGAACAACCGCAAAACAAACGCCGTAAATGGTCAGGGATATTCCAATCATTCCGGGCGACCAGTCAAAGCGCACCTCGGTGAAAAAGGGCCAGATCGCCGCATAAATCGCGGTGCCGATGGAATAAAGAAGAAAGACAATGAACATGTCCCGCAATCCGCCCAATTTGGCCAGCGCCTGAAACGCGCCAAAGGGATTGGCGCGGCGCCAATCAAAGTTTTGGCGGATATCATCCGTCACGCTTTCACGCAGCCAAATCGCACAGGACAGTGCGTTTAGCGCGGCCAATGCAGCGGCCGCATAAAACGGGGCACGTGGCCCAAATTCACCCAGAAGGCCGCCCAAAACAGGCCCCAGAACAAACCCCATACCAAAGGCCGCCCCGACAAGTCCAAAACGCGCGGCCTTTTCCTCGGACGTGGAAATATCGGCAACATAGGCCGAGGCTGTGGCATGGGTTGCCGCCGTTATCCCGCCCACAATACGCCCGATCAAGAGCAGCCAAACGGTCTGCGCCACGGCCATGATCAGGTAATACCCAACCATCACGATCAAAGAGATCAGGATTACAGGTTTGCGCCCCACCCGATCAGACAGGGTGCCCAGAAGGGGGCCAAACAGAAACTGCATCAGCGCAAAAATCGAGGCCAATGCGCCGGCCCAAACCGATGCATCTGCGGTTGTGGAATTTGGTAGGACCGATTTGAACAATTCGGGCATCACGGGGATCATGATACCGATCCCCATGGAGTCGAGCAGCACCGTCATCAAGATGATGACAACGGGGAAGTTGATTTTTGATTTGCTCACGATGTTTCTGCCTCTTTGGCGCGTGCGACAAAGGCATGGGCCTGCTCTGGCGCGGTGCCCATTTGATGTGCGCTGCCAAACTGGGCGGCATCGATGGATGGATATTGTGTTTGTGCCAAGGCGATCAAATTTGATCCTGTGGCCAGCGCCTCTTGGCACAATTGTTTGACGGCCGCTTGCGCTTCGGGGCGGGGCATTGTTTTGGCCAATTCAAAACTAAGCGCCTCGGCATGGATCATTTCGTTTGTGGCTGTGATCTGTGCAGACAGCGCCGTTTCGTTTGGCGAAAGAGCAGCGGAGAGATCATTTGCAATCGTCAGGGCCGCCATGGCCCCCAAGCATAATTGGGGCAGGGCCAACCATTCGCTAAACCATGCCGCACCATCCCGCGCCTCTTTATGTTGGGCGGCAAGGGTTAGGGTGGTTTGTAAACCGACCGCTTGGTTGGCCAATGCCACAATGGCCGAGGCCTGAACCGGATTTTCCTTTTGCGGCATGGTTGATGATCCACCTGTTGCGCCGATTTGCACAGTTTTCAGGTTGCTTTGGGAATGGATCAAAATGTCTTGGGCAAATTTGCCCAGCGCTTGGGTCAATCGGGTTTGCCATGCGGCGATACGCTGGATTGGACTGCGATCATTGTGCCAGTTGCGTTTTGGATCCTGCAAACCCAATGAAGCGGCCAAGTCGGCGCGAAGCCCCGTTGGATCGCCCCCCAGAACCGAGGCCGTGCCCGCCGCGCCGGCGAGGGATACCCAAAGTGTGCTGGCGCGTAGGTTTTCCATTTCATCCAGCAGATCGATTAACGGATGACCCCATGATGCAACGGTTGCCCCAAAGCTGGTCATTGTTGCAGATTGCCCATAGGTGCGGGCCACCATCGGCGTTTCGGCGTGATCTGTCGCCAGTTTGCGCAAATGCGCGATCATGGATTTTAGTGCGCGTTCCTGCAATCCCATTAACTGGCGCAAACGCAGCATCAATGCGGTATCTGTAATATCCTGTGATGTCGCCCCAAAATGCAGATACTGTGCATGTTCTGGCGCCTGCATCAGTTTCCTAAATTCCGCAACCAGTCCAGGAACACTGACCCCATTTTGTCCCGTAGCATCGCCCAAACCCGCAGGATCAATCTGCAATTCGAGCGAGGCGCGGTGAATGGCCTGCGCGCTGATTTCAGGGATTGTTCCCGCCTTGCCCTGCAATTTGGCAAGCGTCCCTTCGACCAACATCATCGCACGCACTTCGGCGGTGTCTGTAAATAGGCGGCCTGCATCCCCAACAGGAAAAAGTTTTGCGTAATTCGGACTATCAAACAGGGATGCCGCCATAGTGTTAATCCTTTATGATCTGATCAATCAATGCCGCCAACCCAAGGGGATCTGAAAAGAACGGCGAATGACTGCGCGCGATGTCATAGACATCTTTTTGGTCCCAATCCGACACCATTGTCAATTGATGCTCTGGTGGGATGGTTTGATCCTTTGTGCAGCGGATATAGGATTTTGGAACGCGGGCATAATTTTCGCCAATTTGGATTGGGGTGGCCTGTGGTTTGATGGCCTGCGTACACAGGTTTGAAATTGCAAATTCCACATCCGCATCTGAACAATCCTGATAAAATAAATCACGCGCTTTGTGGGGCAGGATGTTCATACCCAATCCATCCGCAGTGCGTTCAACGCCTTCAAGGATCGGTTGGCGCGGGGCCTCTTTGCGCATGTCGGTAAGGGAGACGCCATTGCGTGGAACATAGGCGCATAGGTAGATCAGGTGATCAATTTGATCAGGCGCCTTTTCCGCTGCCGCTGAAATGGGAAAGCCCGCCATGGAATGGCCCAAAACAATTGCGCTATCCTCAATCGCGTCCAAAATCGCATCTGCGTATAGGTCCAGTGTAATGT
>CAXACF010000043.1:0-8542 GCA_963967125.1 uncultured Rhodobacterales bacterium
TCCCATTCCTGTATAAACATGTACACGCGCTGCATCACCGTAATATCAATGTTGGCCCATGGTCTGGACTATCCATGCACCCGGTTGAACATATCATTTATTTAGGAACCATTTTAATTCACTGGGTGGTTGCGGCGCACCCTGTGCATATTTTGTTTCACATGCAGTACTACACTTTGACCGCGGCGACCACGCACACGGGATTTGCGGGACTGTTAATGAAGGATGAAAATCGCCTGAAACTGGGGACCTTCCATCATCAGATGCATCATCGCTATTTTGAATGCAATTATGGGTCTTTGGAAATTCCATGGGACAAATTTTTTGGATCATTCCATGATGGAACACAGGAATGCGATGATCGCATAAAAAAACGGCCCTAAAGCTAGGGCCGTTTTCCTTTACCAGATGGCTGGTTTTATCCGAACATGTCAGATGTGATACCTGCGTACCAACCGATGGACTCTTCATAAGTTGCCTTACGTAGGGCCGCATCTTCACCTGTTTTCGAAACAAAGCCGTCAACTTTTGCAATCTTCTCATCGGTCGCTTTGTATGTCGCGCCCACTTTGATGCCATCATCGGTATCAACCAATGACCAGCATGTGTTTGAGAATTTCGCAGGGAAGACTTTTGAACCTGTCAATGCACCGCGAACCGCCATTGCGGCAACTTTCGCCTGGCTATTCGCAGAGAAACCAGATTTTGGCATGTCGCCCTGTGCAGACGCGTCACCAAGAACGTGAATATTCTCGTCAATGCGTGACTGCATTGTATGCGCTGATACTGGCGCCCAGTTACCTTCTGTAATGCCTGCGATTTCACAGATACGGCCAGCTTTCATCGCTGGGATGACGTTACAAACGTCAACTTTTTCAACGCTTCCGTCGATCGTAACTGTCATTGCACCCGCATCAACGGAAACATTATCGCCGCCGAAATCTGGTCCAATACGTTCGATCATGCCGCCGTAATGCTTTTGCCAACCTTCTTCAAACAAACCTTGCTTTGAGAATTTTGGCTTTGGATCAGCGATCAAGATTTTCGCTGTTGGGTTAATTTCTTTCAATAGGTGCGCAACCATTGAAACACGCTCATATGGCCCAGGAGGGCAGCGATATGGGTTAGGAGGCGCAACCATCGCGTAAACACCACCCTGTGGCATTGATTCGATTTGACGCTTTAGCAATTCTGTTTGTGAACCTGCTTTATATGCGTGTGGCATCGCGTTTTGTGATGAAACGTCCCAACCAGGAACTGAACCATCGATAAAGTCGATACCAGGTGACAGGATCAAACGGTCGTAGTTCAGTGTTGATCCGCCTGCCAATGTCACTGTTTTCGCGCCACGGTCGATCCCAACGGCCCAGTCGTGTACAACGTTGATACCGTATTCAGCCGCCAATGTACCATAAGAATGGCCAATGCTGTCCATTGAGCGGAAGCCGCCTAAGTACAGGTTTGAGAAGAAGCAGGTGTAATACTGACGTGATGGTTCAACCAATGTGACGTCGATTTCACCCTTGCTGTCTTTTGCGATGTAACGCGCGGCTGTTGCACCACCTGCACCACCACCGATTACAACAACTTTTGGACGTCCGTGTCCGCCAGCGTTAACCAATGGCGCGCTTAGCGACGCCGCTGCGGTCGTTCCGATAAACGCTCTTCTTGTTAATTTCATAAGGTCCTCCCTAAATGCCAGAATTGAAAATCAGTCCAATCCTTCAAAATATGCAGCCAAGGCTGCAATCTCTTCATCGCCCAGTCCACCAGCCATCATTTGCATAACTGGGTTTGGACGAACTTTTTGTTTGTACGCATGCATCGCATAAACAAATTCTATGCGTGGCCATCCAACGATCGCTGGCACGCCACCATCACTTGCCCCGCTAACTTGGTGACACGTTTGACAATCGCTTGCCAAATACTCGCCATAGGCAACATCACCTTCGATAGACAGTATTGAATCAGAAAGTGTGACTTCACGTTCCTCTGCGGGGGCCGCCGCAAGTGTGTCAGCATCCGAAAACGTCGCCAGATATGCGATCAAATTTTTCCGATCACTTTCTTTCTTGAGCCCTGAAAAGCTCATCTTGGTCCCGGGCATGTATGCCTTAGGTTTTTTCAAAAACTCTGAAAGTGCGGCTTCATCCCAAATTAGGCCCGCGTCCGCTTGTGCAGCGAGCGCTTTGGAGTATTTGTACCCTTCAACCACGCCTGCTGCATTGCCAACGATATTATTAAGCTGTGGACCAACCTTGTTTTTTGCTCCGTCACCTACGGCGTGACAGGCTTTACACTTCTTAAATACCTTCGCGCCCTTCTCAGCGTCGCCTGCGACCGCTGTAGAAGCGTACATTCCAAACAAAACTGTGGCCGCCGTC
Source organism: uncultured Rhodobacterales bacterium (assembly GCA_963967125.1). Lineage (GTDB taxonomy): Bacteria > Pseudomonadota > Alphaproteobacteria > Rhodobacterales > Rhodobacteraceae > HIMB11. The sequence continues at coordinate 2,385 of CAXACF010000043.1, forward strand.
GAAAGCAACGTTTTCATGTTTACCAGAATCCAGATTTAAACCTCGTTGTATTCTATTGTATTCATATATATGCATTTAATCAATGAAATTTTGTGATCTGAAATAGCCCAAACAAATACAAAACACCCGCCAGAACCTAACGGGTGTTTTACTGTTTAAAAATAGACGCTTACGCTTGAAGGGGTTTAACCATCAAATCGCCTTCATTCCGCGCCTGCATCGCCATAACAGCAGCAATCGCAGCGGCGGCAGTCGTGAAATAAGGGATCTTATCAAATAGAGCGACAGAGCGAATCTCGCGGCTATCATTGATGGATTGTGTGCCTTCTGTCGTGTTTATAACCAACTTGATTTCGGCATTCTTCAAATGATCAACAATATTTGGACGACCTTCGTAAACCTTGTTCACCTTTTCACAGGGAATACCAACACCTGATAACCATTTGCTGGTTCCTGAGGTTGCAACAATCTGGAATCCAAGTTCCACAAGGTTTGTCGCGGCTTCTTTCATTTCATCCGTTTTGTCATCATCTTTGATTGAGAAGAAGACTTTACCAGATTTCGGCAAATCCATCCCTGCGCCCATCTGTGCCTTTAGGAATGCACGACCAAAGTTGCGATCCCATCCCATGACTTCACCAGTTGAACGCATTTCTGGGCCCAAAATTGTGTCGACACCGGGGAAACGCGCAAAGGGCATCACCGCTTCCTTCACACTGAACCATGGCAGCATTGGATCCGCCAATGTCATTGGGTCCGCTGACGGGATTGTTTCGTCATATGAAACATCACGATATGGTTCACGCTTTGGGAAGTTGGTGAGCGGTTCGCCCGCCATCAAACGCGCGGCGATGGACGCAATGGCGCTGTCGGTCGCTTTTGCAACAAAGGGAACAGTACGGGACGCACGCGGGTTCACCTCGATCAGATAAATTTCGTTATCTTTAACCGCAAACTGAACGTTCATCAGGCCAACAACATTCAATGCCTTGGCCAGCGCCTCGGTTTGTTCGATCAATGCGTCTGTAATCTCTTTTGATAGGCTGTGTGGCGGCAACGAACATGCACTATCGCCTGAATGCACACCCGCTTCCTCGATGTGTTGCATGATACCTGAAACATGCACATTTTCCCCGTCACAAAGGGCATCAACATCACATTCCACTGCACCTGATAGATAGCTATCCAACAAAACAGGGCTATCACCGGACACCACAACGGCGTCCGAAATATATCGCTTTAATTGATCCATATCGCGCACGATTTCCATCGCGCGGCCGCCCAAAACATATGATGGACGAATAACCAGTGGGAATCCAATTTCGGTTGCGATTTCCAACGCTTGTGCGTCTGTGCTGGCGATCCCATTTTTGGGTTGTTTCAGGCCAAGCTGGTTGACCAATGCCTGAAAGCGTTCACGGTCTTCTGCCAAGTCAATTGCATCTGGTGAGGTCCCAAGGATCGGAATGCCCTCTGCCTCAAGCGCATTGGCAAGCTTCAATGGTGTTTGTCCGCCAAACTGCACGATCACACCGTGTAGCGTTCCGTTTTCTTGCTCTGTCCGCAGAATTTCCATCACGTGTTCGAATGTCAGCGGTTCAAAATACAGACGGTCAGAGGTATCGTAATCCGTTGAAACCGTTTCTGGGTTACAATTGATCATGATCGTTTCGTATCCCACATCGGTCAACGAGAAACACGCGTGACAACAGCAATAGTCGAATTCAATACCCTGACCGATACGGTTCGGGCCACCACCCAAAATGACGACCTTTTTCTTATCTGACGGTCGTGCCTCACACTCTACTTCGCCCATCATCGGGGCTTCGTAGGTTGAATACATATAAGGTGTTTGAGCCTCAAACTCGGCGGCACATGTATCGATGCGTTTGAACACAGCTGTGACGCCAAGACCATGACGCGATTTCCGCACATCCGCTTCGGTAAACCCAGTCAATTTGGCCAAACGCGCATCGGTAAAGCCCATCATTTTCAATCGACGCATATCTGCGGTTGCTGTGGGTAGGCCATTCTGACGAACTTGTTCCTCTGCCTCGACAATTTCGCGAATACGATCAAGGAACCAGGGGTCAAACTTGGTCACACCGTGGATTTCATCATTGGTCAATCCATGACGCATCGCCTGAGCGATTGTACGCATGCGATCAGGTGTTTGTTTGCTGATCGCCTTGATTACGGCTGACTTCTCGGGGGCGCCTTCGATCTCGACCTCATCAAAGCCTGTTAGGCCCGTCTCCATCGACGCAAGTGCTTTTTGCAGGGATTCATGGATCGTACGGCCGATCGCCATCGCTTCGCCCACTGACTTCATCGCTGTCGTCAAATAGGGCTCAGAACCTTGGAATTTTTCAAATGCAAACCGTGGGATTTTTGTGACGACATAATCAATCGTCGGTTCGAATGACGCAGGCGTCACTTTGGTAATGTCGTTGTCCAATTCATCCAGCGTATATCCAACCGCCAATTTCGCGGCGATTTTCGCAATTGGGAAACCAGTCGCCTTTGATGCAAGGGCGGATGAACGCGATACACGCGGGTTCATTTCAATGACAACCATACGGCCATCTTCTGGGTTGATGGCCCACTGAACATTTGAACCACCCGTTTCAACACCGATTTCACGCAGAACGGCAATCGACCCATTCCGCATGATTTGATATTCTTTATCAGTAAGGGTCAAAGCAGGCGCAACAGTGATTGAATCACCTGTATGCACGCCCATTGGATCTACGTTTTCGATTGAACATACGATGATTGCATTGTCCGCTTTGTCGCGCACAACTTCCATCTCGTACTCTTTCCAACCTAACAGGGATTCATCAACAAGGATTTGGTTAACAGGTGATGCGTCCATCCCGGTACGGCAGTAATATTCATAATCTTCACGGTTATAGGCAACACCACCGCCCGTTCCACCCAAGGTAAACGCAGGACGAATAATCGCCGGAAGACCGATTTCGTCCAACGCATCAACCGCCATGCGAACACCTTCATTCAAGTCGGTTGTACCATCTTCTTTCTTGGGTGCTGTTACGATTGTCGCCTTTGGGTTTTCCAATCCAATGCGATCCATCGCGTCACGGAACAACGCGCGATCTTCGGCCATTTCAATCGCGTCGCGTTTCGCGCCAATCATTTCGACGCCGAATTTGTCAAGGACCCCCATTTCCTCAAGCGATAGCGCGGTGTTCAAACCCGTTTGACCGCCCATTGTTGGCAACAATGCATCAGGGCGCTCTTTCTCGATGATCTTTGCCACAATCTCAGGCGTGATGGGTTCAATGTAGGTTGCATCCGCCATACCAGGATCCGTCATGATCGTGGCAGGGTTTGAGTTGACGAGGATGACCCGATATCCCTCTTCACGAAGCGCTTTACACGCTTGTGCGCCAGAATAATCAAATTCGCAGGCCTGACCGATCACAATTGGACCAGCGCCGATGATCATGATGGATGAAATATCGGTTCTTTTGGGCATTGGGGACCTCGGTATGTAAGCAGCAACAACATCGCGCGAAAATATTCGCGCGCAAATTGTCCTGCGTTATACGCATCTTGATCCAAGGTTCAAGGCCAATCCGCATAATACAGCGTTTTGCAAATCTTTTAACGCCCACAACCTCTCGTGCAATCATGGCATGGATGCTTACCCATCACCGAAATGCGCTATAGAATATCCGCCAATTCCATCGCAGACCGCCTGATGTGACATACGGGAGCGACGCTAAACCCACGTAGCGCGTTTAATAACGCATCACGAGCGGTGTCGAATTCCACAACAGAAAAGGTGAAGGTCACTGTTTCTTCGTTTTCATGCTGTCCGCGGTAGAACCCAAGCGCAGAGTCGACCAAAAATTCGGACAATTCCATGCAAATAAATTCAACCTCTTCCGAAGAAAGGGAAAGAGTTGGCAGCGATAGGTCCAAGACATCCATCTCATGCTCGCTCAGCGATACGTATCCCTTGGCCTTACTGATCTCGATTTCTGCTTGGATCTTGGGCCAATCGGGCGCACCGTATTTTTTATGGATCAGACGTTGACCAATACGACCCTCTTTCACGACAATAGTCCCCTCTGATGACAAGTAAATTTTTGCAAAAATCGCATCGTCGATCTGCTTGTACAGCAATTGAAAACTGCCATCGTCCTGTTTACGTTTGCCCATCTTGGCAATCATAGAGCGGCCCTTTGATTTCAACGAAGCAATCAACAGGGGCAAGGTTGCTGTTTTTTTGGCAGAGACGGCCGGCACTCGTAACGGGGATTGATCACCAATTTTCTTGGTCCGCATAAGAATCCTCGTTCTATTGAATTCAACTTATGTTCCAAGGAATGCAAAGTGAATTTGTCATGAATGAGGCGATTAACACATTATTCATGTTTCCACAGGCAGGATTTGTTCGGAAATACTGCAATTCGCTTGACATCAATGCGACAACCTAGTGTATCCGTGCCAGCCGAAATAGTCATATGTCAAAGGGGCAAAGATCATGCACGCCTATCGCAGTCACACCTGTGCAGAGTTGAACAGTTCAAACGTAGGTGACACCGTACGGTTGTCAGGGTGGGTACACCGTGTACGCGACCATGGTGGAGTTCTGTTCATCGATTTGCGTGACCATTACGGAATGACCCAAGTTTTGTGTGACCCTGACAGCCCAGTATTTTCACAAGTTGAGAATGTGCGCAGTGAATGGTGCATTCGAATTGACGGCGAAGTTAAGGCACGTGACGAATCCTTGATTAACCCCAAACTTCCAACTGGCGAGATTGAGGTTTTCATTCGCGACATCGAAGTTTTGGGCCAATCAAGCGAACTGCCCCTAATGGTGTTTGGTGATCAAGAATACCCAGAAGAGACACGCCTGCGGTATCGTTATTTGGACCTGCGTCGTGAAGCGATGCAGAACAACATGACACTGCGTTCGGACGTTGTTGCATCGATCCGCCGTCGCATGTGGGACAAAGGGTTCCGCGAATATCAGACACCCATCATCACAGCATCAAGTCCCGAAGGCGCGCGCGATTTTCTGGTGCCATCACGTTTGCACCCTGGAAAATTCTACGCCCTACCTCAGGCACCGCAGCAATTTAAGCAGTTAATCATGGTGTCAGGGTTCGACAAATATTTCCAAATCGCACCCTGTTTCCGAGACGAAGATCCACGCGCAGATCGTAGCCCGACAGATTTCTATCAACTTGACCTTGAGATGTCATTTGTATCGCAGCAGGATGTTTTTGATACGATCCAACCCGTGATCACAGGAATATTCGAAGAATTCGGCGGCGATCGCCGCGTTGATACGGATTGGCCCCAGATTTCATACAAGGATGCAGCGGTTTGGTATGGTTCAGACAAACCAGACCTACGCAACCCAATTAAAATGCAAATCGTGTCGGATCATTTCCGTGGTTCTGGATTTGCCATTTTCGCCAAACTGCTTGAGCAAGAAGGCACCGAAATTCGCGCGATTCCCGCGCCAACGGGTGGTAGCCGTAAATTCTGTGACCGCATGAATGCGTTCGCACAGAAAGAGGGTCTGCCTGGAATGGGCTATATCTTCTGGCGTGACAACAATGGCGAAATGGAAGCAGCAGGACCGTTGGCCAAAAATATCGGCCCAGAACGCACAGAAGCCATCCGTCAGCAGTTGGGTTTAACCGTTGGCGATGCGGCCTTCTTCTTGGGTGGAAAACCGAAAGCGTTTGAAAAAGTTGCGGGCAAAGCGCGGGACGTTATCGGCGAAGAATTGAACCTAACGGATAAAGAGCGTTTCGCATTTGCATGGATCGTTGATTTCCCAATTTACGAAAAAGACGAAGAAACTGGGAAGATCGATTTCGAACACAATCCATTCTCGATGCCACAGGGTGGGATGGATGCGCTACTGGGTGATCCACTAGAGGTTAAGGGATACCAATACGACCTTGCCTGTAATGGGTACGAATTGGTGTCTGGTGCGATTCGAAACCACAAACCGGAAATCATGTTCAAGGCGTTTGAAATCGCAGGTTACGATGAATCAGAAGTGCGCAAACGGTTCGGCGGTATGGTCAATGCATTCCAATACGGCGCGCCCCCCCACGGCGGATGTGCAGCAGGGATTGACCGTATCGTGATGCTATTGGCAGATA
>CAXACF010000044.1:0-8454 GCA_963967125.1 uncultured Rhodobacterales bacterium
GTGCCGCCAATCCAGCAAATCAGCAGCCATTCAACAATTGATCGGATTGTTTCAGGCCCGAAAATTGAGAGAGGCGGCACAGTTTGGAACAACGCTGGCGCAACAGCATCCAAATGTTGCCGTGATCCATAATGTTTTGGGTGCAACCTTTGCCGCCATGGGACAGGGGGCGCAGGCCGAAGAGGCCTATAGCCGTGCGATCAAACTGGATCCAAAAAACGCTGAAATCCACGCGAACCTGGCCCGTTATTATCAGGGGGTGCAGGCCCATGATCAGGCGATCCAAAGTTTTCAGGCCGCGATAAAATTGGCCCCAAACAATCCAACACTGCATTATAACATGGGGCTGAGTTATCAGATTTTGGGACAGATTGAGCCTGCCATTCGTAGTTATCAAGAAACACTTGCGCTGGACGCTAATCTGCCAGAAGCGTGGAACAATCTGGGCGTTGTTCAACAGATGGATGGAGATTTCGATCTTTCATTAAAAAGCTATCACAAATCACTGAAATTGCGTAATAATTATGCTGAGGCGCACAATAACCTGGGCGCGCTTTATAACCTTCAGGATATGCACGCGCCCGCCAAAGAGTGTTTTGAAACGGCCATTCAGCATAATGCAAAATATGCCCCAGCCTATACAAATCTGTGCGAGTTATTGGAAAAATTGAACCAGCCACAGGATATGTTGGGGATCGTTGCGGCGGCCAAAGAACAGTTTGAAACATTGCCTGCGGATCTTCGCTATTTTGAGGCATTGGGGGTCTATCGACAAAAGGATTTTGAACAGGCGCAGCACTTGATTTCTGATATCCGTGTCGATCAGATCGCCGAACAGCGTAAAACCAGTTTTCTACATCTTTCTGCACAGATTGCGCATAACTTGGGACAGGTCGATCAGGCCTATGACCTATTCCAGCAGATGAACGATGCATTTGCGAAGTCTGCCGAATTTGCACAACATGATGTCGATGGGTTGTTTCAGCGTATCAGACGTGATGCAGATGCGGCATCCTCATTGCCCGCCTATATCGTTCAATCGCATGACGACGAACCTGCGCCCGTGTTTTTGATTGGATTTCCCCGATCTGGAACAACCTTGTTGGATACGGTTTTGATGGGACATAGCCAGATTACCGTTGTGGAAGAACAAAACATGGTCCCCCAAATGGAACACGCGGTGTTGGATAAGGCCAGTATTTGGGAGGCAGAGCAGTTAAGCGATCAGGATATCGCCCGCGCGCGCGCCATTTATTATGACACGCTTTCCCAGCATGTCCCGGAAACAGGGACGGTGGTGATTGATAAAATGCCGCTGAATATCACCAAGGTTCCGCTTATCCACCGCGTGTTTCCAAATGCGCGATATATTTTGGCCTTGCGCCACCCGATGGATAGTATCCTAAGCTGTTGGATGCAGAATTTTGCACTGAACGCGGCGATGGGGAATATGTTGCAACTGCCCCGTAGTGCAGAGTTGTATGATCATTCCATGTGCATTTTTGATGTGGCTACGGCGCGTTATGATCTGAACGTGCACCGCGTTCGGTATGAAGATTTGGTGCTTGACCTAGAGGGGGTTGCACGCGGTGCAATCGATTTTCTGGGGCTCGCCTGGCAGGATGAATTGTTGGATTATCAAACAACGGCCAAGGCGCGGGGGCGCATTCACACGCCCAGTTACGCCCAAGTTGTGCAACCCCTTTACAAATCGGCAAGTGATCGGTGGCGTGGCTATGAACACCATTTGACGCAGGAACGCACACGTCTGTCACACTGGATCACAGCCTACGGGTATGACACCTAAGTAGGGTTAACAATAGCGCTCTGCCGTGCGTGATTGTGCGTGCGAATAGCGATCACCATAGGCAAAGCCGACGGGCAGGATCGCCTCAATCTCATCCATATCACCTTGGCTTAGTTTGATTTGATCGGCGTTGCTCCACTCTGCCAAATGTTCGGCTGTGCGCGTCCCGGGAATTGGGATCAGATGATCGCCGCGATTTAGGACCCAAGCCATGGCAAGGGCGGAAACCGTTACACCCCGATCCGCGGCATAGGTTTTGAACCGATCAATGATCGCAATATTGCGGGCGTAATTGTCGGGTTGAAACCGCGGAATTGCGGCGCGAAAATCTGTTTTCGCCATGGCCTGAATGTCCGGATAATTTTGGCCAAAAACACCGCGCGCCAAGGGGGAAAAGGGCACAAAGGCCACGCCTAATTCACGACAGGCCTGGATCATTCCCAATTCGGGTTGGCGCGTCCACAGGGAATATTCGCTTTGCACCGCCAAACAGGGGTGAATGTCCTGCGCCAGACGCAGGGTATAGGGGGCAACCTCGGACAAACCATATCCGCCGATCTTGCCCTCATTCATCAGATCCACCAAGGTTCCAATGGCGTCTTCTAATGGAACGGTTTCATCGCGCCGATGCAGGTAATAAAGATCAATGTAATCTACACCTAACCGTTGCAACGTGCCCTCTAATTCGGCCCGAATATAGGCCGGGTCGTTGTTGACGGGGCGGTCAGGATCACGCTGAATTCCCACCTTTGAGGCGATGACAACATCCCGTTTCCCCTTTGCCAACCACGTGCCCAACACGTTTTCTGATCGTCCCATTCCATAAATATTGGCGGTGTCCAAAAAATTGATCCCATGATCAATTGCGGCATCCAAACAACGGTGGCTGGTCGCCTCATCCGTTTCACCAAAAGCGCCTGCAAAGCTCATACAGCCAAGCCCGATGGCGGACACGTTGGGTCCATTTGTGCCTAATTTTCTGTGTTGCATGTGGTATCCTTAAATTGTGCGCCCACCGTCGACCTCAAGCACGACGCCCGTAATAAAAGTGGCATCGTCCGAGGCAAGGTAAAGGCAGGCTTTGGCAATGTCTGTGGGATCAGATAGGCGTCCCATAGGAATGGTTGCGATGAATTTTTCCCGATTTTCTGGGGTATCGGGCAAACCCATGAATGCCTCTAACAATCCTGTGGCGCCCATCACAGGGGCCACGCAATTGACGCGAATGTTATCTGGGGCCAATTCAACAGCCATAGATTTTGACAGCAGGTTTACCGCACCCTTTGTTGAATTATACCACGTTAGGCCGGGGCGCGGGCGCAATCCCGCAGTTGATCCAATGTTGATGATATTGCCATGCCCTTGGGCGCGCATGATGGGAACAACCGCGTTTGTCATATGAAAAATGGATTTCACATTAATGTCGTACAGGCGATCAAATTCATCCTCTGTCACATCCAGCATGGGTTTGTTCACATGTGTCCAACCCGCGTTGTTCACAACAATGTCCAACGTATCGCCAAAATCGCGGGCGGTTTGTGTGGCGCGTTCTATATCGGATGATTTGGTCACATCACCCACAATCCCAACGCAGTCCTTTCCCAACTTGCCCGACATATCCCGGGTGGCGGGCGCGTTGATGTCCATGATGGCGACACGCGCCCACTCTGCGATGAAATAGGCGGCAATTGCGGCCCCAAATCCCGATGCGCCCCCTGTAATCAGGGCGGTTTTCCCAGCCAATCGCATATGTCCAACCCGTTGATTGTTTTTATATCTTCAGGCTGGAACGGATTGGGGCAGCTGTCAAGAATTCCCTTTGTGCACGGGCGAGATCAAATACACCGCCCCCAAGAGGGCGAGCGAGGCCATCGCAAGAGGGAGTGAGGTATATTGTGCCCCAAATCCAATGATCGCAGGCCCCAACAAAATGCCTGCATAGCCCACGAATGTTACGGACGCGACGGCCATGTTTGGGTCCATATCACTTTGCTGACCCGCGGCGGAAAACACCACAGGTACAAGGTTTGCAGCACCAAGGCCAATCACGGCAAACCCGATCAGGTTTAGGGCAGGGGATGGCAGGGTTGTTATGGCAATCAATCCCAAAACCACCAATGTTCCCCCACCAAGCAGGATCGCACGCCGCCCGATGCGCGGCACAACATAATCCCCAGACAGGCGGCCAATCACCATTGTGATGGAAAATGCGATGTAGCCCAAGGCCGCCTGTTCCATGGAAAATACAGCGCGTTCAATCATCAACAACGCGCCCCAATCCATAATCGCCCCTTCGATCAAAAATGCGATGCCCGCCAATAGGGCAAGCCATTTTACAATGCCGCTTGGGGGGCGAAACGGCTCTGGTGCATCGCTTTTGGTGATCAGGTAATGGGATTGAACCCACAGGATCGCGATGATGACACTCCCCGTGACGCAGAGGGTCGCAATCAACGGCGCGACACCGTAACTGATTAACAGTGTTACAAACCCAGCGCCACAGATGGCGCCAACGCTAAACATGCCATGAAACCCCGACATCAGCGCGCGGCCGCTGCGCTTTTCCACTTCGGCTGCGTGAATATTCATCGCGACATCTAATGTCCCGATCGCGGCCCCGAAAATCAACAGGGTGATCGCAAGCGCCCAGTATGTGACAAGGTAGGCCAAAAACGGCAGGGCGCAGGCCATGATCAGGGCGCTGATTAGGATCATGGGCCGTGTTCCGTGACGTGCGCACAGCCATCCTGTGATTGGCATTGAGATGACCGAGCCAATCCCAAGACACAGCAGCAGCAGGCCAAGTGCCGCCTCATCCACGCCCGTATTTGCCTTGGCAAAGGGTATGATTGGGGCCCAAGAGGCAAAGGCCAGCCCATTTGCGATAAATGCAATGCGCGTCGCGTTTGCCGCGGATCTAAGTGATCCATCCGTTGTCATGATGTCGATCCCTGTTCAAAATTTGCGCGACGTTATCCGCCGAAATCCGCAAAAGTAAACGATTGAGTGATCAGGGTTTCAAATTTTTTTCCTGTTTCGCATAGAAATGTGAAATTAATCGTTGGTTTGGCGCATATGGCCCAAGATTAGGGTTGATCCCGCCCAGATAGCCAATTAGGAAAGCGCAAACAGTTTTTGGGCTGCCTTCGGGTGGCCTCTTATCTTTCGAGAGGATGTCAATGCAAGTCACCGAGACCCTGAACGAAGGCCTAAAGCGCGCCTACACAATGGTCATCACCAATGCGGATTTGGAAGCAAAGGTTGATGAAAAACTGAAAGAGGCCCAGCCTCAGGTTGAGATGAAGGGCTTTCGCAAAGGCAAAGTGCCTATGGCGATGCTGAAAAAGCAGTTCGGCCAACAAGTGATGGGCGAAGTGATGCAAGAGTCCATCGACGGCGCCGTCAACACGCACTTTGAAGAAACAGGCACACGCCCTGCGATGCAGCCTGCGATCAAAATGACCAATGAAGATTGGAAACAAGGCGACGACGTTCACATCGAATTTTCATATGAAGCACTGCCAGAAATTCCAGAACTAGATGCAAGCGGCATCACACTGGAAAAAATGGTTGTTGCAGCAGATGACGCATCTGTCACAGAAGCGTTGGAAAACCTAGCCTCAACTGCGCAAAACTTCAAAGATCGCCGCAAGGGATCCAAAGCAAAAGATGGCGATCAGGTTGTGATCGACTTCTTGGGCAAAGTTGACGGCGAAGCCTTTGAAGGGGGCTCTGCAGAAGATTACCCACTTGTTCTGGGTTCAAACAGCTTTATCCCAGGATTTGAGGATCAGTTGGTTGGCACAAAAGCGGGCGAAGAAAAGAACGTTGAAGTGAACTTCCCTGACGATTACGGCGCAGAAAACCTTGCAGGTAAAGCGGCCGTCTTCGAATGCACCGTCAAAGAAGTGAAAGAGCCAGTCGCTGCAGAAATTGACGATGAATTGGCAAAACGCTTTGGCGCAGATGATTTGGACGCGCTAAAGGCGCAGGTGTCTGAACGTCTTGAGTCGGAATATGCGGGTGCCGCACGTGCGGTTATGAAGCGCGCGTTGTTGGATCAATTGGACGGTTTGGTGAAGTTTGATCTGCCACCTTCCATGGTCGAAGCAGAAGCCAAGCAAATCGCACACCAGTTGTGGCATGATGAGCACCCAGAGGTGACAGATCACAACCACGATGAGATTGAAGAACCGAGGAACACACGACATTGGCAGAACGCCGTGTGCGTTTGGGCCTATTGATTGCGGAAATCGGTCAAAAGGCGGAAATCGAAATTACAGATGCGGAAATGACCCAAGCGATCATGGCCCAAGCGCGCCAGTATCCAGGTCAGGAACGTCAGTTCTTTGAATTCATTCAGCAGAACCAGCAGATGCAACAACAACTTCGCGCGCCATTGTTCGAAGACAAAGTTGTGGATCACATCATCGAAGGCGCAAAAGTCACTGAAAAATCAGTCGACAAAGACGCCCTTCAGGCCGCTGTGGACGCGATGGAAGACTAAGGTCTTCTTCCAAAACATTCTGAAAAACCCGCCCATCGCTGGCGGGTTTTTTTATTTAACATCCACCTTCTCACTATTCCCAGCCAATCGATAGATTGGCAAAGCGCCGACCTCTCCCGTCAAACCGTGGGTTTGCCTACGTCAAAACAGGAGGCGCTTTGCACCTTCCGAGGTCGGCTTTTGTCATGCAGTTGATGAACACCCTTGGCATTTGTCTCTAAACCTGCCAAATCGTCCCGCATGACACAGAGATTTTCGTTTGAGCTACAATCCACCGACGGTATGGCCCGCCAAGGGGTGATTTCCACACCGCGTGGTGAGATCCGTACACCTGCATTCATGCCAGTGGGCACCGCTGCAACGGTTAAGGCGATGATGCCCGAAAGTGTACGTGCCACAGGTGCTGACATCCTATTGGGCAACACCTATCACCTGATGTTGCGCCCCACGGCGGAACGGATTGACCGCCTTGGTGGTTTGCATAAATTCATGAACTGGGACCGCCCAATTTTGACCGATAGTGGCGGGTTTCAGGTGATGTCGCTCTCCTCATTGCGCAAACTGACGGAAGAGGGGGTCACGTTTAAATCTCATGTGGATGGGTCGCGTCATGAATTGACCCCTGAACGGTCCATGGAAATTCAACGCATGTTGGGCAGTGATATTGTTATGTGTTTTGACGAATGCCCCGCGCTGCCTGCGGATCGCGCCCGGATTGAGGAAAGCATGCGCCTGTCCATGCGCTGGGCTGCGCGGTCGCGCGATGCCTTTGGCGACCGTCCTGGACATGCTCTTTTTGGTATTCAACAAGGCGGCTTGGAACAGGACCTGCGCGGCGAAAGTGCCGAGGCGCTGCGCGCAATCGAATTTGACGGCTATGCGATTGGCGGTTTGGCCGTGGGCGAGGGGCAAGAGGCGATGTTTTCCGTTCTGGATTACGCACCTGACATGATGCCCACGCATAAACCACGCTATCTGATGGGCGTTGGTAAACCTGACGACATCGTTGGTGCCGTCAAACGGGGCGTTGACATGATGGACTGTGTCCTGCCGTCCCGCTCTGGGCGCACGGGTCAGGTGTTTACGCGAAACGGTGTCGTCAATATCAAGAACGCCCGTCACAAGGATGATCCGCGCCCGCTTGATCATGACTGTACATGTCCCGCCTGTTCAAATTATTCGCGCGCCTATTTGCATCACACTTTCCGCAGTCAGGAAATCATCAGTTCGATGTTGCTGACATGGCACAACCTGCACTATTTCCAAGAACTTATGGAAACCATGCGTCAGGCGATTGCAGCAGGCCGATTTGCCGAATTTGAGGCAGAGTTTCACGCAACCCGCGCGAAGGGCGATATTGATCCGCTATAGCAGCTGGGATGTCATACACCGCCCACACACCATTTTTTCCATCAATTGGTGAAAAAGCCGTAAATGTTAAATCCCGCGAACAAAATGGGTTGATGGATCAGATAAATCGCCAAACTGTGCCGTCCGGCCCAGGCAAGGGGGCGCGTCCAATTCCATACGGGTCCATGATAGGCAAAGGCGTTTAGATGGGTCAGAAGGGCATGCGCCGCTATGCCCGCGAAAAACGCAAAACCCCAGGGCATGATGGGGCGGTAATCCACGCTACCCGCGGTTTCACTGGTCCAAATAAGCCACATCATCCAAATGGACCCTTCAACGGGTCCATCCGCCCAAATGAAATAGGATCCAAGGGCCGCAGCACAGGCCAGTGGAACAGCCCAATGCAAGGTCAACAGGGGAAGGGAGAGAAGGCTCATTACCAAGATCAAATGTAAAATCCCAAAGCGGATCATATAGGGTCCAAAGGTGAAATAGGTGACAATGGAAATCCCCGCGGCCGCGATCCCAAGCAATGCAACGCGCCGCCAAACACTCAGCCATTTGATACCAGTGCGATGTGTGTGTTGCCACGACAGCCCCGCCAAAAACAGAAAGGAGATGGCAATTGAACGTTCAAACATGCGCCATTCGGGCTGAAATACCGTTCCCGCCTTGATATAGCCGAAATACATCAGATCGAAGGTGAAATGAAACACGATCATGGCCAAAACCGCCATGGCCCGCAGCAGATCAAGCCAGATGAGTCGCGAATGTACGTGCGTCATAACTT
>CAXACF010000045.1:0-8403 GCA_963967125.1 uncultured Rhodobacterales bacterium
TTGGTGACTATTTCGATGATTGTTTGCGCGCGGCCCAATCCCATTGCGCCGAAGCTGGCGCGCATTTCCTGTCCCCCTTTGACGATGAAGATGTGATTGAGGGACAGGCATCGGTTGCCGTTGAAATCGAACGTCAACTGGGCGGTATTCCTGATCACATCGTGCTGCCCGTTGGTGGGGGTGGATTATCGTCTGGCGTGATCAGTTATTTTGAAACACGCTGTCAATTCAGTCTGGTTGAACCCCTTGGCGGGGCCTGTTTGTGGGCGGCATTGATCGCGGGAAAACCCGTTAACTTGGACACCGTCGACACGTTCGCAGATGGTGCCGCGGTTGGGCGGATTGGTGAAAAGACATTTGAACGCCTAAAGGGTGTTGGATTGGCCAACGTGCTGCGCATCCCAGAGGATCGTTTGTGCCTGACCATGTTGGATATGCTAAACGTCGAAGGGGTGGTTTTGGAACCTGCGGGTGCCTTGGCAATGGACGCGTTAAAGGACATGGGACAGGCCATTCGTGGACGCAAAGTCGTGTGCATTTCATCTGGTGGAAACTTTGATTTCGAACGCCTACCCGAAGTAAAGGAGCGCGCGCAACGTTTCGGCGGTATCAAGAAATACTTGATACTTCGCATGCCACAACGCCCCGGCGCGCTGCGCGAATTCCTAAGCCACTTGGGGCCAGAGGATGATATTAGTCGGTTTGAATACCTGAAAAAGTCTGCGCGAAATTTTGGATCAATCCTGATCGGGATTGAAACCAAAACGCCAGAACAGTTTGATGATTTTTTCAAACGCTTGGACGCGGCTGGATTTACCTATACCGATATCACCAATGATGATCTGCTGTCGCAATTTGTGATTTAACATGGAGCTTGCTGGAAAAATCGCGGTGGTGACGGGGGCTGCGCAAGGCATCGGGCGCGCAATCGCAGAAGCCTTGATTGCAGAACATGCTGACGTAGTGATTTTGGACCTGAACCCAGATGCAGTTTCCAAAACCGCGGATCAGATTGGGGCATATGGCGCTGAATGCGATGCGACACAAGCCGGCGCGATCCAACAGACAATCGCGGACATCACACACAATTTTGGGAACATCGATATTTGGATTTCAAATGCAGGCGTCATTTCGGCCGATCCCGATCATGTCGCATCCGCATCCGATCAGATTTGGCAACGGGCGTGGGATATTCACGTCATGTCCCATGTTTGGGCGGCACGCGCATTATTGCCCGACATGATTGCGCGCGGTTCAGGCTATTTCGTGAATACGGCCTCTGCCGCTGGCCTTTTGTCACAAATCGGCGACGCGCCCTATTCCGCGACCAAAGCGGCCGCAATCAGTTTTGCCCAATCACTGGCCATTACGCACGGAGATGACGGCATTCTGTCATCAGTTATTTGTCCACAATATGTTGCGTCATCCATGCTGGGATATGATGCAGATGATATAATCCCAAATCACCCTGGCCTGTTGACACCCGCCGATGTGGCGCGCGCCGTGATTGACGGGATGAAGGAACAACAATTCCTAATCCTGCCCCATCCAATTGTTGGCGAATATGCAAAATTGCGGGCCAGTGATCCCGAAAAATGGATCAAAGGCATGCAAAAGTTGCGCCGCCGCATACTGTCACAAACCGACGGGATTGACCCCAAAACGATGCATCTGCTGGTTTAGGCGGCCAATCGTTCAGCGGATTGGTTTATGAAAACCTCGCGCGCCTTTGCATAGCTTTGCACAATGGCGGCAATGTCCACATCCGCGCCTTGTCCCGCTGCTGCTGCCGCCTCGCCTGCCTGACACAAATTTGCGAAATCGCGGAACCCGATATTCAGTGCGCTACCTTTTAAGAAATGGCATTGCGGTTCCAGTTCTGACAAATCCGTCAAATCGCGCAAGGCTGCAATAGCCTCGTCCACCTCTTCCAAAAACAACTCAACCACTTCATCGAAATCTTCTGCGCCCACTTCGTCACGAAGTTCGGACACACGTGCCCAATCAATCATCTCACTCTCCTAATCTACCCAAGGGACATTGTTGAGCGAGGAAGTAAACAGAAGGTAAAAGACAAAATTTGAACATTTCAAAGTCTATGCATTCACCAATTGTTAAATCAGCACTCTGCATAGTGAGCAGACTAATGAGTGTTCGAGGTATTTGTGCAGCAGACGGTTATGACATCCGATCCACCGCGTGAAACGCGCACTCCGCGTTCAGTATTGGTGGTCGATGATAGCCGTCTGCAACGCAGAATTCTAAGCGCGATGCTAAAGAGATGGGGGTTTGATGTTATCGAAGCCTCAACAGGGGCCGAGGCACTGGATCTATGCAAAAAATCCCGTCCCGAATTCATATTCAGCGATTGGATGATGCCCGAATTGAACGGTCCAGATTTTTGTCGGGCCTTTCGCAAACTCTATCCCAACGATTACAGCTATTTCATTCTGCTTACGTCCAAGTCAGAAAAAAACGATATTGCGAACGGTCTGGATAGCGGCGCGGATGATTTTCTGACAAAACCTGTGAACGCACCCGAATTGCGCGCACGGATTACGGCGGGTGAACGGATTTTGTCCATGCAATCGGAACTACAGCATCAAAATGCATTGATCCAAGATACATTGGACGAATTAAAGGGGCTTTATGCGGCAATTAACTCTGACCTGATTGAGGCGCAAAAACTTCAGCAATCGTTGATCCGTGAACATGAACGCCAAATTGGACCGTTTCACATAACGCAATTTGTCAAAAGTTCGGGACATGTTGGCGGAGATCTGGTTGGATTTTTTGAGGCGGGACCATCGCACTTGGGTGTTTTTGGTGTCGATGTGTCTGGCCATGGGATCAGTTCGGCCCTGTTTACAGCACGGGTTGCGGGATATTTCAGCTCTGGCTCAGTTGAACAAAACCTAGCGCTTGAAACCAGTGCGGATGGCATTCCATGTCCACGCGCACCAGAAGATGTGATGGCAGATTTAAACCATCAGGTGCTGCATGACATGGAAACCGATCTTTATTTCACAATGGTATTGGCCGATCTGAATTTAGAGACGGGACTATTGCGATTTGCACAAGCGGGACATCCCCACCCTGTTTTACAATCAGCTGACAACACATTTCTTCACCTTGGAACGGGTGGCATGCCTGTAGGTCTGATCGACGATATTGCGTTTGAGCGTACCGAGCACTTAATGAAACCAGGTGATCGATTATTCATTGTATCAGATGGGGTGACCGAATGCCCTGATCCCTCTGGTGCGCTGTTGGATGAAGAGGGTTTTGAACGCATGTTAGGACAGCTTGTTAATGCGCATGGGCAGGACGTCATTGACGCCATATTCAGTGGGCTAGAAACATATTCGAAACTGTCCGTGTTTCCCGACGATGTCTCAATCATCATGGTCGAACACATTGGCGCAGCTACAGATTAAAGATCGAAATACGCCCTAATATATTCCCGATCTGCCTCATTCGGCATGACCTCAAGAGCAAGCGGAATGGAAAGGATATGATCACTGTGATCTTTTTCCAGCGGATCACACAGGCGATAGCATGGACGCGCAACATAGATTGTACAAATCTTTTCCGCCCATAAATCATATTCGGGCATAAAAACGAAACGCTTGTACGCGCCCAAACGACGTGGTGCGCTGATAATCCAGCCCGTCTCTTCGATCACCTCACGATGTAGCGCGGGAACGGGATGTTCCCCTGCATCTACACCGCCCCCAGGCAATTGAAATTCACGTTCCTCACCGTCCTGATAGGTTAGCAAAACACCATCTCCAATGGGCAATATCACATAGGCACCGGGTCGGCGGGTATATGTTATGCCCCGTTTGGGGGGTGTTCCGTATCGTTTTAACATGACTCACCTCTTGGACCGCCTCTTGCTACCCCTATATAGACGCGGTATGCCACTGAAAAGCCGCGAGAGGATCCGCACATGACATTGATTGATAAAATTGCATGGGATGACACCGTTTTACCGTTCCAATTGGATCGCGCGGACGTTCGTGGACGCATTGCACGTTTAGATGGTGTCCTAAGTGGCGTGTTGAAACAGCACGATTACCCGCCAGCGGTCGAAGCATTGGTAGCCGAAATGGCCCTGCTGACCGCCTTGATTGGTCAAAGCATCAAATTACGTTGGAAACTATCGCTTCAAGTTCAGTCGCGTGGCGCCGTTCGCATGATCGCAACGGATTACTATGGCCCAGAAAATGAAGGCGAACCTGCGCGTATTCGCGCCTATGCCTCATTTGATCGGGAACGCGTCACTGATGGCGCAGGCTTTGATCAACTTGATGAAGGATACTTTGCGGTTTTGATTGACCAAGGTCAGGACATGCGACCGTATCAAGGCATTACACCCATTGCTGGCGGTTCATTAACAGCCTGCGCTGAGGCCTATTTCGCACAATCTGAACAACTTCCAACAAGGTTTGAGCTAAGTTTCGGAAAATCCAGTGAACCAGGGGTCGAAGAGCATTGGCGCGGCGGTGGCGTGATGTTGCAACACATGCCCAAAGCGAGTCCCTCTGTCAGCGGTGAAGGCGGAAGCGGAGACGACGGATTGCTGGCCGCCGAAGATTTGGTGCATGGTGATGACGAAGAAAACTGGAACCGCGTGAATATCCTGTTGTCCTCAGTCGAGGAGATGGAATTAATCGGGCCAAGCGTTCCGCCAACCGAACTATTGGTACGTCTGTTCCACGAAGAGCAACCGCGCGTTTACGATGCGCAGTCGGTCCAATTTGGATGCACCTGTTCTGAGGATCGTGTGCGTCAGTCCTTGTCAATTTATTCGGCCAAAGACATCGAAAAAATGACAAATGATGACGGGCGCGTCACGGCAGATTGTCAGTTCTGCGGGATGCATTATGATCTGGATCCTCTATCAGTTGGATTTGAAGCTGCGAAAAATGATGGCGATCCAGCATAGCACGCTTGATCGGGTAACATCCGTTTTGACGTCTGATCATCAGGCGTCCTCAGATTTTGATTTAAACCCCGACATTACCTTGCCCGCTGGTCGCGTCCTGCGCGACGCGGGCGTGTTGATGTTGATCGAAGAGAGGGCACAAGGCCCATTTGTTTACCTGACAAAACGGGCAAGCCATTTGAAACACCATCCGGGACAGATTGCCTTTCCTGGTGGGAAAACAGATCCTACAGATACCGACCAAATCGACACGGCACTGCGTGAAGCAGACGAAGAAATTGGTTTACCACGAACTCATGTTAAGGTTTTAGGCCAACTTGCATCCCACGAAACGGTTACGGGATTTCAGGTAAGGCCAGTGGTTGGCCTGCTAACGCGCCCGTTTGATCCGATCCTTGAACGTGCAGAGGTAGATGAGTTATTTCGTGTACCCTTGCACCATGTGTTGAACCCCCAAAATTTTAGCGTCGAAGGGCGTGTGTGGAATGGCGTTACGCGGAAATATTACGCGGTGCCCTTTGGCCCCTATTATATTTGGGGGGCAACAGCGCGCATGTTGTTTGGTTTGGCGCAAAAGGTGTCGTTATGATAATCGACGGCGCTTGGATCAAAACTGCAGGAACGCAGGCAGTTTTTTCAGCGCTTGAAAGCGCAGGATATGAGGCGTTTTTTGTGGGCGGTTGTGTTCGCAACGCATTAATGGGGTTTGCAGTGGATGATTTGGACATCGCTACAAACGCCAAACCGCAAGATATTGTCAGATCCTGTGAAAACCGCGGATTGAAATGCATTCCAACTGGTATTGATCACGGAACAATCACCGTGATTTCGGATAGCATTGCACATGAAATCACAACCTATCGACGCGATGTGCAGGGTGATGGTCGTCATGCCATTGTGGAATTTTCTAATCAGATGCAAGAGGACGCGGCGCGGCGTGATTTCACAATCAACGCACTCTACGCCGACCGTCATGGCAAAATTTATGATCCGCTGGGTACGGGCACAGATGATCTGACCCAAAAACAGGTCACGTTCATCGGCAGCGCAGATGAGCGCATACGCGAAGATTATTTGCGCATCCTGCGGTTTTTTCGATTTTCGGCGATCTATGCTGATCAGGAACAAGGATTTGATCCAGAAACGCTTGCGATTATCGCGAACCATTTGGACGGTTTGGGCAGATTATCAAAAGAGCGGATTGGCGCCGAAATGCGCAAATTATTGTCTGCACCCGACCCAGCGCCCGCCATCGCAGCAATGCGCGCATCGGGGGCGTTATTGCGTGTGTTAGAGGGGGCTGACGATCGTATGCTAGCCCTATTGGTACATCTGGAATCTGAATGCGACGCACACCCAAATTGGCTACGACGGTTGGCCATTCTGGGGGCCATTGATGCACGGGATTGTTTACGTCTTAGCAATGATGAAACCCAAAAACTGACCATAATGCGTGACGCCATTGGCGACATGAAACCACCACATGCATTGGGATATCACCACGGTGCATCCCTTGCGCGGGATATTTTGCTGCTGCGTTGGGCAAGCTTTGAACAAATGGCCAACAACGCCGAATGGCAAGCCGCCGCGACAGGTGCGGAACACGTTTTCCCGATCAGAGCCCATGATTTGATGCCCCAATATTCTGGGCCAGCTTTGGGTCAAAAGCTGCGCGCCCTAGAAACGCAATGGATTGATAGCGAATTTCGCCTGACAAAAGAGGCGTTGCTCAATGGGATTTGAGAGCTTTATCGCGCTGTGCATCCTGTCATTCACCGCGGCGTTTACACCTGGTCCAAACAACGCGCTTGTAGCGGCCTCGGGGGCAAACTTTGGTTTTCGCCGCACGTTTCCCCATGTTTTGGGCATATCATTGGGCTTTCCAGTGATGATTTTCATTGTTGGCCTGTTTTTGGGTCAGATTTTTCAATCCTCACTTCTGCTGCGCGAAGTGCTACGATGGGTTGGCGTTGGCCTATTACTCTATGTGGCCTACAAAATTGCCACCGCTGGCGGACTTGGATCATCCGCTGGAGAACGACGCCCGTTTCGGTTTCACGAAGCGGCCCTTTTTCAATGGGTTAATCCCAAGGGGTGGTCGATGGCGATTGCGATCACATCGCAGTTCGCAACCCCTGATGCACCCATGCAAACGGCCATAATCATCGCCGCCGTTTTTGTATTCTTTGGTCTGGCGTCTGCATCAACTTGGGCAGTGTTGGGCGTATCACTTCAACGTTTCTTGGAAACCGAAAACCGCCTAAAATGGTTCAACCGTGTCATGGCATTGTTGATCGCAGGCTGTGTCGTCTTCCTATTCCTTGATTGATACTATGGAATACCGTGCCTTTACTTAGGTCAGTTTCCCTGTATTCTAAGCGGCTTTGTTTGATTCCCGAGGTTTCCATGTTTCGTTTTTTTGAAAATTTAGTTGATCCTTATTCACCGTATGAAGATGACATGGACCCACCCGCGGGGTTGATGCAATATTTAGTGTATCACACCAAACCCTTCCGAGCCCTGTTTTTGATCACGGGCATCGCCACGATATTCGCCGCGGTGTTTGAAATTTTTCTTTTGGCGGCGATTGGATGGGTTGTGGACCTGATGGCAGCAGAAACGCCTGCCTCATTATGGGAAAACTACACTTGGCACTTCATCGGCCTTTTGGCGTTTGTTCTGATTTTAAAACCAACGCTGTATCTGATCGATTTCATGCTGATCAGCAACACACTTATTCCAAATGTGGCAACGCTGTTCCGCTGGCGCGGTCATAAACATGTCATGCGTCAATCCATCGGATGGTTTGAGGCTGATTTTGCAGGCCGCGTTGCAAATCGGGTGATGCAAACACCCAGATCCGCGGGCGAAGTGGTGTTTCATGTGTTCGACGCGCTTGCTTATGCGCTGGCCTATGTCGTGGGCGCGCTGTTTTTGTTGATGAATGCAAACACACTGCTGCTATTTCCGCTGCTGATTTGGGTGATCTCTTATATCTTTTTGCTACGCTACGTGGTCCGCCGTGTTGAGCCCGCGTCAAAGGATTCCTCAAACGCGCGCTCTGAATTGAACGGGCGCGTTGTGGATGCCTATACCAACATCCACTCCGTCAAAATGTTTGCACATACAAAATCGGAATTGGCCTATGTCAAAGACGCGATTGAGGAGACACGACAAACAGTTTTCCGCGAAATGCGCATCTATACCCGCATGGATTTCATCCTTAGTACCATGAACGCAATGCTGGTTGCTGGAACTGTTGGGACCGCGCTGTACCTGTGGACCTATGACCAAGTCACCAGTGGTGAGGTTGCTGCGGCATCAGCATTAGTTATTCGATTTAACGGCATGTCAGGTTGGATCATGTGGGCATTCACCACGTTTTTCCGTGAACTTGGCGTGGTGGGTGAAGGTCTGGAAACATTGGCCGCACCTGTGAAATTGCTGGATGC
>CAXACF010000046.1:0-8307 GCA_963967125.1 uncultured Rhodobacterales bacterium
GGGGCACGTACGCACACATGCTGGAACGCGGTCTTCTTCGGGTAGGTTTTCGTTGTAAATCCGATCCACGCAAAGGGTGCATTTTTTCATCACCTTTTCTTCGCCGTCTAATTCGCGCGCGCCATAGGGGCAGGCCCATGCGCACAAACCACAGCCGATACAGTCGGTTTCATTCACCAAAACAATGCCGTCTTCGGTCCGTTTGTAACTTGCCCCTGTTGGGCAAACCGTAACGCAGGGTGCATCATCACAATGCAGGCACGATTTCGGGAAATGGATGAGTTGTGCTGGGCTATCCTCTGGCTGCACCTCATATGAATGCACACGGTTTAGGAACGTCCCCAATGGGTTTTCGCCATAGGCGTCCTGATCCGCCAATGGCGCGCCATAGTTTTCGGTGTTCCAGCCCTTGCACGATACCACACATGCGTGACACCCAACACAGGTGTCCAGGTCGATCACAAGGCCCAGTTTTTTGTCAGTCGATGATGGAAGACAGGTCATGATGTCCCCTTACTGCTTTGTTTGATGTTTTTCGGTCCCTGTCCAACAGGCGATGTCAGCGTGTCAAACTGTGGCTGCGCACCTTTTGGCGGGGATGTTTTTTCAACGCGCACGCGCAGGTCAAACCACGCCGCCTGTCCTGTGATCGGATCAGAGTTTGACCAACGAAGTCCGTCCCCTTTGGGCGGCAATAGTTCTGAAATCAAATGGTTCAATAGGAACCCTTTGTTTGCCTCAGGCGCCTCTGGGTCCAATGCCCATGCGCCGCGACGTTTGCCAATCGCGTTCCACGTCCAGATTGTGTTTTCGTTCAACGCGGCCATTTCGGCGACGGGCACAGTGATTTCGCCATTGGGCGAGCTGACCTTGGCCCAATCGCCATCAACCAATCCCTGATCCTTCATGACTTTGGTCGGCAAATACATCGGGTTCATTCCATGAATTTGACGCAACCATGCGTTTTGACTGCCCCAGCTGTGGTACATCGCCATTGGACGTTGTGTCAGCGCATGAAGTGGGTAGTCATCTTCGCTCTCGACAGTGGCGGTTGGATACCAAATGGGCAGCGGGCTCATCACGCGTTTCAATTGTTCCCGCATGTTTTCAGGGGGCTGATGATCCCCAATGCCATTTGCGGCATTGTTGAATTTCTGCAACGGCTCAACATAAAGCTGGAACAGATAGGGTTGCGGGCTGTCATAAAGGCCCGTTTCCACCGCCCAATCCTGATAATCCGTGTTCCACGGTTTAAAATACCCTGCGTTTTCAGGAACGTGTTTGATCCATACACCACCATTTTCGATGTAGCGATCAATTTGCTCTGGATTGACAGGGCCGCGTCCTGTGTCATCCTCGCTACGCCATCCGGCCAGCGGTCCGATCCCAGGTTTGCGTTCATGGTTGATCATGTAATCGGCGTAATCCGCATATTTCGCGCTGCCGTCCTCATTCACAAACCCGGGTAGTCCCAGACGCGCACCCAAATCGACCAGTACAGATTGGAACCCACGCACATCACGATCAGGTTCAATCACAGGCCAACGAATGGCATCTGCGGCGGCATCGGCTTCGCAAATTGGGCGATCCAGCAGGCTGATACAATCGTGACGTTCAAGGTATGTTGTGTCAGGCAAGATCAAATCGGCATAGGCCACCATTTCCGAACTATAGGCATCGGAATAGATGATGCGCGGAATGACGTATTCGCCGTTCGCATCCTTATCCGTCAGCATATCCATGACGGAATTTGTATTCATCGAACTGTTCCAGCTCATGTTCGCCATGTACATGAACAATGTGTCGATCTTGTAGGGATTGCCTGCATGGGCGTTGGAAATCACCATATGCATCAGACCATGCGCCGACATCGGATTTTCCCATGTAAACGCCTTATCAATCCGTTGTGGATTGCCCGCATCATCCAGCAACAGATCCTCTGGACCATGCACAAACCCAAGGTGCGGGCCGTTTAGTGGTGCGTTTGGTGTCGCCTTGGCATGCGGTTTTGGATGGATTTCCGATGGTTTTGGATAGGGCGGTTTGAAACGGAAACTTCCAGGTGTTTCAACCGCGCCCAGAATGATCTGCAACGTGTGTAGCGCGCGGCATGTTTGGAACCCGTTTCCATGGGCCGAAATACCGCGCATTGCGTGGATCGACACGGGGCGCCCGATCATTTCATCATAGGTGTTTCCGCGGAAATCAGTCCATTTCTGCGGCAGGCGAATTTCCTGATCAAAGGCGACATGCGCCAATTCTGCGGCCAATGCGCGAATGCGTTTTGCCGAAATCCCACACAGGTCTGCAACCGCCTCTGGTGCGTTTTCAGGGGATAGGAAATGTTCGATCATCTTGGTGAATACACTGGTCGCGCCATCATGTGAACCGCGCAGATCAGGTTCCGCACCTTGATGATCAAAGGCAACGACATCCCCAGATTTGCGATCCACGATCAATGGTTTTCCGTTGTCATCGCGCAGGAATAGACCCGTTTCAGGATCCAATAGGACGGGCGCATTTGTGAAACGCGCCAAATATGTCAGATCGATTTTGCCTGCCTCAATCAAACAATAGATTAGGGACAAAATGAAACGTCCGTCAGTGCCAGGCGTGATGCCAACCCATTCATCCGCCACGGCATTATATCCTGTGCGAATGGGGTTAACACCGATGACGCGCGCACCGCGTTCTTTGATTTTGCCGATGCCCATTTTGATGGGGTTACTGTCGTGATCTTCGGCCACACCAAACAGCATGAACAGTTTTGTATGATCCCAATCAGGTTGGCCGAATTCCCAAAACGCACCGCCCATCGTGTAAATGCCAGCAGTGGCCATGTTCACACTGCAAAATCCGCCGTGCGCGGCAAAGTTTGGCGTGCCAAACATCTGTGCCCAATACCCAGTAAACGATTGCGATTGGTCACGGCCTGTGAAAAACGCCAGCTTTTCGGGTGATTTTTCGCGCAGTGGACCCAACCAGTCCGTCGCAATTCCAAGCGCCTCTTCCCAAGAAATCTCTTCGAATTGACCAGAGCCACGTTCGCCCACGCGTTTTAACGGGGCGCGCAGGCGCGATGGTGCGGTGACCTGCATAATGCCCGCGGATCCCTTGGCGCATAATACACCCTTGTTTACGGGGTGATCGCGGTTGCCTTCGATATAGGCGACTTTGCCGTCCTTTAAGTGGACGTTAATTCCGCACCGACAGGCACACATGTAACATGTGGTCTTGCGAATTTCGTCCGATACTTTTGGGGACGTATCAACGTAGGGTTGGTCTTTCACGTGCATCTCCTCGGGTTCATGTTGCCAATCTGATCAATCCGACCATGGACAGACCGACCAATAGCGACAAACATATGGGGCGATAGTAGGGTTCAAAGTTGGGTGTGAACAGGCGTTTACCTGCAAAAACACCAAGTGACGTAGGGATAGTTAGGGCTGCTGCGCGCAGCATAGCGATTTTGTCCAATACCCCAAACAATAATAGTGTTGCGAAAGTCGTAATTGTTCCCAAAAACAGGAACATGACCAGCGCGGCGCGCATTTGGCGCGGGTTACGGTCGGATGACAAAACATAAAGTGCAACAACCATCCCGCCGACAGAGGCAAGGCCCGTTGCGATACCTGCGCCGACCCCTGCGCTAACCAGTCCCGCGCGCGTGTTCAAAAAGGCCAAGCGCATGTTCGCCAATTGCGTCACTGCCAGGACCAATATCAGGCACAGGGCCACAGTTTGGGACAGTTCGGCAGAGACGCTTTGTGTGAAATACAATCCAATTGGCACAGCAATCGCAGACCCCAACCACAGGGTCACGGCCGCGCCCTTATCTGCATCTTTCCAACCGCCGCGTACCATCATGGCGCTAGCCACAAGTTCAAGCCACCAACAGATGGGGATAAGGGCAAGCGGCGATAGGATCAGTGCCGCCGATGCCATCACGATTGCAGACAATGCAAAACCCGTGAAACCGCGAACCAATCCCGCGCAAAAACAGATCACTGCCAGCAGTGTAAATTCCGTTTGGGTCAGGGTCAGCAGCTCTTGCATATCCTATGACTTATCCGCGATCTGACAGTGCAACGTAGTCACGCGGCTCGGCACCGTTATACAGTGTCAGTGGGCGGATCAGGATGTTGCCCTCTAACTGTTCGATACACTGGATGATCCACCCTGGCATGCGTCCAATTGCAAAAATCGGGACGTACAGGTCCATGGGAATTCCATGCAATTGGTAAACAACACCAGAATAGAAATCGACGTTCACGTTCAGGCCATGACGGGCATAGGGTTTCATTGCATCAACCACACCCTGAAGAATTGCGTACCATTCTGGCGCGCCCATTTCTTCGCCCAGTTTGCGAACACCTTCGCGCATGTGACGTGCGCGGGGGTCTTCGGCGCGATATACGCGGTGGCCGAACCCTGTTACGGCTTCGCGATTTGCACGCTTGGCTTTAACATAGGCGGCGGCATTTTCTGGGGTGCCGATTTCCTGCACCATTTTCATCACGTCTTCGGCCGCACCACCATGCGCAGGACCCGCCAGTGTCGACAGGGCCGTAACGATGGCACCGTGCAAATTCGCCTCGGTCCCGATTGTGACGCGTGCTGCAAAACTGGATGCATTTGATCCGTGTTCTGCGTGTAGGATAAAGTCCACATCTGCCAGACGTGCCGCATCCTCGGATGGTTTTTCGCCCTTTAGCATCCATAGCCAGTTGGCTGCGTGAGATAGCGTTTTGTCCGCGGCAACGGGTTCCAATCCATTGCGAATGCGATCATGCGCTGCGATGATCATGGGGACTTGGGATGTTAGTTTGATCCCGTTTTCAATGAAGGCTTCAACCGAAACATCTTGGCTTGTTGGGGTTAGGGCGGCCAGCGCAGATGTTGCTGTGCGCAAAACATCCATTGGATGGCCGTCTTTTGTTGCGCGAATGACATCGTACACGGATGCGGGCAATTCACGTGCGTCTTTCAGTTTCGCATCAAAATCTGCCAATTCTGCTTGCGTGGGAAGATCACCATAGATCAGCAGATAAGAGACTTCTTCAAATGTGGATTGCGTGGCAAGTGCGTCGATGGAATATCCACGATAGCTAAGTGTGCCTGCCGACCCATCGATATGGCTCACGGCGGAGCGTTCGAAATAAATGCCCTTTAGGCCACGGTTGATCTTGACGTTTTCGCTCATTGCTGGCTCCTTTCACAAAACGGAGGCGATATGACGGTACTTGAAACTTCACGCGCATCTGCGCGCAAAAGACCGCTAAGAGTGGTTTTCCCAGAACTTGGGGATGATGAACGCGTGGCAGAGGCCGCGCGTATGTTAGAAACAGATGGTTTGGCGCACCCAATGGGATTGTCAGATCCAACACCTGAACAAATGGCGGCGTTGGTTGAAGGGCGCGGCATGAAAGAAGCCATTGCCAAACGAATGTTGAATAAACCGCTGTATCGCGCCGCTGCAATGGTTGCCGCAGGCGAAGCCGATGTCATGGTAGCAGGGGCAGACAGCCCCACACGCCGCGTGATCGAGGCCGCGTCAATCGCGATTGGGTTGGACGAAGGCGTGCATATGCCATCGTCATTTTTTCTGATGTGTTTTCCAGATGGGCGCGAATTGATATTCGCCGACTGCGCGGTCAATGTTTCGCCCAATAGCGACGAATTGCTCAGCATTGCTATGGCCTCTGAAAATACCGCCGCGCGTTTATTGGGTGCAGCCAACGTTGCGATGTTGTCATTTTCAACGGGCGCATCGGGCACAGGCGAAAGCGTTGATTTGGTGCGCGAGGCGGCTGAGGCAGGCGGATACATTGGTCCAATCCAGGCAGATGCCGCGTTGAATGCAACAATTGCTGCGAAAAAGGGGTTGGGACAAGGGGATGCGAATGTGCTAATTTTTCCTGATCTGAACTCTGGCAACATTGCATACAAGCTCTGCCAAGAATTGGCAGGAGCCCAAGCGATTGGACCATTTTTACAAGGCTTCAAAAAACCTGTCTGTGATCTCAGCCGCGGGGCAACTGTTGATGATATTGTTGCTGGTGCGATCATTACATCCGCCATGTTTGCCGATTAAAGGTCTGGCCAATTCTCGGCTGCGTCGTTCGTAGCATTTTAAAACCGCGCCCCGTTTGGGCGCGGTTTATTTCGTTCATGGTTTGATTAAACCGCTGTTTGTTTGCGCATGTCTGCCGCGTCGATGCCTGCGACAGCCACTGGTTTCTTCATTGCGTCACGACGGAATGGCTCACCCAATTCTTGGTTGATCATTGCTTCGATCAATGTGGTGATACCGTTTTCCATTTGGTCTTTGACCGCCTGGTGCAGTGCCTCGGTCAATTCATCCATTGTGCGTGCAACAACACCCTTTAGACCACAGGCCTGAGCGATACCGGCATAGGACACTTGTGTATCCAATTCCGTGCCAACAAAGTTGTCATCAAACCATAGGGTTGAGTTCCGCTTTTCAGCGCCCCATTGGTAGTTACGGAATACGATTTGTGTCACCGCTGGCCATTCGCCACGGCCAATCGCAGTCAATTCGTTCACTGCAATACCAAAGGCACCGTCACCCGCAAAACCAACAACAGGCACATTTGGCTGACCAATTTTTGCGCCAACAATCGCAGGTAGGCCGTAGCCACATGGGCCGAATAGACCAGGGGCCAAATATTTGCGGCCTTCTTCAAACGCAGGATACGCATTTCCGATTGCACAGTTGTTGCCGATGTCAGAGGAAATGATCGCCTCGGTCGGAAGGGCAGATTGGATCGCGCGCCATGCCATGCGTGGGCTCATCCAGTCTGGTTTGTCTGCGCGTGCACGCTGGTTCCATGTTGTGCCTGGATCGTCGTCTTCATGATCCATTGAGCTAAGCTGTTGCGCCCAACGTGATTTTTTCTCGGCGATCTTTGCCTTGCGTTCGGCGCGGCCATCATCACCTGCTGACTCTGATAGGCGGTCCAAAATACCATTTGCCGCTTTTGCTGCATCCGCAACGATGCCGACAGTCACTTTCTTCGTAAGGCCAATGCGATCAGGGTTGATATCAACCTGAATGATTTTTGCATCCGCTGGCCAATATTCCATGCCATAGCCTGGCAAAGTTGAGAATGGGTTCAAGCGTGTGCCGAGGCATAGAACAACGTCTGCTTCGCTGATCAATTCCATGCCCGCCTTTGATCCGTTATAGCCCAATGGACCTGCGAATAATGGGTGTGATCCTGGGAACGCGTCATTGTGTTGATATCCAACACAAACAGGCGCGTCCAAACGTTCGGCCAATGCGCGTGACGCATCAATACCACCTTGTGACAGAACAACACCTGCGCCGTTTAGGATCACTGGGTTCTTCGCATTTGACAAAAGCTCGGCTGCCTGCGCAATCGCTTGTTCACCACCAGATGGGCGTTCGAATTCCACGATTGCAGGAAGTTCAACATCAATCACTTGTGTCCACATATCGCGTGGGATGTTCAATTGCGCCGGCGCTGATGCGCGTTTCGCGTTCATAATCACACGGTTCAACACTTCGCAGACGCGAGAAGGATCACGAACCTCTTCCTGATAGGCGACCATGTCTTCGAACAATTTCATTTGTTCAACTTCCTGGAAACCACCTTGACCGATTGTTTTGTTCGCCGCCTGTGGTGTCACCAACAACAACGGCGTGTGGTTCCAATATGCTGTTTTAACAGCCGTCACAAAGTTTGTGATACCTGGGCCGTTTTGCGCAATCATCATGGACATTTCGCCAGTTGCGCGTGTGTATCCATCCGCCATCATGCCTGCGGACCCTTCGTGCGCACAATCCCAGAATTGAATGCCCGCTTGTGGGAACAAATCCGAAATTGGCATCATGGCTGAACCAATGATACCGAATGCATGTTCAATACCGTGCATTTGCAGAACTTTTACAAATGCTTCTTCTGTTGTCATTTTCATGAATGCGACTCCTGATGGGCGCGTGAAATACGCGGTTTTCCTTGGCTGTGTTTTAGTGTGAAACTGGTCTAAATCAGTAGGGCCAGTTTGGATTATGACACGAGTCCAGTTCGCGCAATTTCATCTGCGATCAAACTGATGCCTGTTTCGATGTGTTCTTGGCCAATTGAGGAATAGGCCAAGCGATAATGCGAGTCACTTGGCGCCATGCTGGGAAAGAACGCAGTACCTGGTTCAATCAGAACACTACGATTTCGAAGGCGTTGTGCCAACTCTGCTGTGTTGACGTGATCTGGTGCTTTCATCCATACCGATGAACCACCAGAGGGTGCGGGACCATCAATC
>CAXACF010000047.1:0-8276 GCA_963967125.1 uncultured Rhodobacterales bacterium
CTGCCAACTGTTCTGTCATTGCGCCTGCCAATTGTTCGACATCTGTGATTGTGACAGCGCGTTCGTAATAACGCGTCACATCGTGCCCAATACCGATGGCCAACAATTCAACGGCCTTGCGTTTTTCGACCATGGCAATCACATCGCGCAGGTGTTTTTCCAAATAATTTGCAGGGTTCACCGACAATGTGCTGTCATCAACTGGGGCACCATCGGAAATCACCATTAGGATTTTACGCGCCTCGGGACGCGCAATCATACGACGATGGGCCCATTCCAACGCCTCGCCATCAATGTTTTCTTTCAGAAGGCCTTCTTTCATCATCAGACCCAAATTTGGACGGGCGCGACGCCATGGGGCATCCGCACCCTTATAGATGATGTGGCGTAGATCATTTAGACGACCGGGTTGTTGTGGGCGTCCCTCTTGCAGCCATTTTTCACGTGCTTGCCCGCCTTTCCACGCGCGGGTGGTAAAGCCAAGGATTTCAACCTTTACATTGCACCGCTCTAGCGTGCGGGCCAAAACATCTGCGCAAATTGCCGCAATAGAAATGGGGCGTCCGCGCATAGAGCCCGAATTGTCCAACAACAATGTCACAACCGTATCACGGAATTCCGTGTCTTGCTCCATTTTGAAACTAAGGGGCGTGGTTGGGTTTGCAACGACGCGCGCCAAACGACCCGCATCCAAAATACCCTCTTCCAAATCGAACAACCAACTGCGGTTTTGTTGCGCCTGCAAACGACGCTGCAGTTTGTTGGCCAGACGGCTAACCGCCCCCTTTAGCGGTTCAAGCTGTTGATCCA
This sequence comes from uncultured Rhodobacterales bacterium, assembly GCA_963967125.1. Taxonomy (GTDB): domain Bacteria; phylum Pseudomonadota; class Alphaproteobacteria; order Rhodobacterales; family Rhodobacteraceae; genus HIMB11. The sequence goes on from CAXACF010000047.1 coordinate 811, forward strand.
AATAGGCGCGCAGCCGTTCCAATTCGATGGGTTCTGCCAATTCTTCAGCATGAATCTCTTCGTCATACTCTGTGTGATAGACGGCATAGTTTGGATCAGCATCCGAAATGGGTTGGGGTGGGGGCGGATCAAGCGGTGCATCCCCTTCTGGCATTTCCATTTCGTCGGACATATCGTCATCGGCACTGTCATCTTGACTGATCTGTGCCTCTGCGGCGTCCTGTTGTTGTTCTTGGGATTGTTCTGGATTGGCCTCTGCCTCATCCTCTTGACTGTCGTCATCCCCTGTGCTGTCGGGATCTTGATCCTCGTCCTGATCCTCTTGCGCCTGATCCTCTTGATCCTCATCGGGCATATCAGGGTCATTGCCCAACTGATCGCCATACCCCAGATCGCTGATGATTTGGCGGGCAAATTTCGCGAACTGTCCCTGATCGGAGAGTGCAGTTTCAAGGTTATCGAGGGTGCCTGATGCCTGTTCCTCGATATATCCGCGCCACAAATCCATGACGTTTGCCGCAGCTGGGGGCATTTCACGTCCTGTGGCCAAGTGACGGATCAAATAACCCGCCGCCGTGGATAGGGGCGCGTCGGAACGATCACTGAGCGTGCCATAATTCAGCCGTGTGGCCTCGGCCCCGATTTTCGCGTCAATATTGCCCGCGGTGCCCGGCATGTCACGTGCGCCCAATGCTTCGCACCGGGCGGTTTCCATCGCCTCATAAAGTTCACGCGCCATGGCACCATCTGGGGCATAACGGGCATGTGTGCCCGCGTCATGGTAGCGATGATAAAGTGCCAGCGCGTCGGCCGTGCCACGTGCCACCAACACCTCGTCCCGCGTCATGCGACGGCTGACTTGTGGCAGGCGCATGTTGTCGCCTGACACGCCAGAGGGATCAACCGTATAGGTCACCGTTAGGTCGGCATCATTGGCCATAACCTTGGTCGCTTCGGCAAGCGCCTTTTTAAACGGATCTGCGGGGTTATCACCAGGTTTGGACATGTCGACCTCTAAATCGCCTGAACGGCTTAGCCTAGTGAAACACTTGCGGCGCTCTCTGGCAATTCCTCATCAAAACAACGCTGGAAGAATTCAGCAACTGTTTGGCGCTCTAACTCATCACATTTATTCATGAATGTGAGGCGGAAGGCATACCCAACGTCGCGGAAAATTTCCGAATTCTGCGCCCAATTGATCACGGTACGCGGGCTCATCACGGTTGATAGATCGCCGTTCATAAATGCGGTGCGGGTCAGGTCAGCGACAGTCACCATCTGCTTTACAGTCTTGCGGCCTGCTTCTGTGTTGTAATGCGGTGCTTTTGACAAAACGATGGCGGTTTCGGCATCAATCGATAGGTAATTCAGTGTTGATACCAATGACCAACGGTCCATCTGCGCCTGGTTGATTTGCTGTGTCCCGTGATACAGGCCCGTTGTGTCGCCCAGACCGACTGTGTTCGCTGTAGCAAACAGGCGGAAATGTGGATGCGGAGTGATAATTTCGTTTTGATCCAATAGGGTCAGTTTCCCATCATGTTCCAATACACGTTGGATCACAAACATAACATCCGCACGGCCCGCATCATATTCATCAAACACAATCGCCACTGGGTTACGCAGCGCCCATGGCAGGATCCCTTCGTGGAATTCAGTAACCTGTTTACCGTCTTTTAGTTTGATGGCGTCCTTACCAATCAGGTCAATCCGGCTAATGTGGCTATCTAAGTTCACGCGCACAGCGGGCCAATTCAAACGGGCCGCAACCTGTTCAATGTGGGTTGATTTACCTGTCCCGTGATAACCCTGAACCATGACGCGGCGATTGTGTGAAAAGCCCGCCAAAATCGCCATTGTTGTATCAGGGTCGAACTTATAGGTGCTATCAACCTCGGGCACACGAGAAGAGCGTTCACCAAACGCTTTGATCTCCATATCCGTATCAATTCCGAATACCTCACGAACAGAAATCGTTTCGGTGGGCTTGGCGTTTTGATCCAACAGTTCGCTGCTCATCCTCTGTGTCCTTTGTCTATCGGCATGATTGCCTGAACGTGATGTAACATTCGTACGACAGAGGCAAGGGTAAGTGCGATATTTTTTGTGTTCCATTGCCCGTAATGCGTGTTTTCGCCCTCACGCAATTGTGCAGAAGGGTGACTTGCAACTTTTTCAGGATGCGCCACATTTTGTTTGAACCGTAAAGGAGAGGCATATGAAACGTCGCACTGTTATTTTTGGCGCATTATCCACATTGGCCCTTACACAGGCATTACGTGCCGCATCAGATGCAGGGGAAGAGGTGTTTGAAATCACGCGCAGTGATCAGGAATGGCGCGCGATGCTGAGCGACATGGAATATCATGTGATGCGCAAAGAGGGGACAGAACGTGCCTTTACCTCACCCTTGGATAAAAATTACGCCGATGGCATGTATCATTGTCGGGGATGCGATTTGCCGCTTTATTCATCCGAACACAAATACAACTCTGGCACGGGCTGGCCCAGTTTTTGGCAAGCCCAAGATAATGCCGTTGCCACGAAAGAGGATCGTAAATTTTTCATGGTCCGTACCGAATGCCACTGCCGCCGCTGCGGATCGCATTTGGGGCATATATTCGATGACGGCCCTCAACCAACGGGCAAACGCCACTGCATCAATGGCGTCAGCCTAGTTTTTAAGGCCGCCTAAACCCTAGAACGAAAAGCTTGCGCCGATGGTGATGAAGGGAATGAATTTGTTTTTTGACAGCTCATCATTGAACTCATCGAAATCGGTTTCAAACGCATCCTTATCGGCGGCTGCCAACGCATTTTGCCCTGATACAGTCGCAGTTAGGTGAGTAAAGCGGGCGCCCGCCTCTGCCAAAATCTGCCATCCTGATTGTCCGACTGGGCGCGTGTACCCAAGCGCGATGACGGGAACGATGTTTTTGTCCTGCTTGATATTCAGGTCAAAATCGCTGGTGTAGGTTGTTCCGTCAAACTCTAGACTGGCGGTGGATGCATCAAAATTATAGCCACCCGCGGTCAATCCGCCGCTGATGCGAAACCCACTGCCAGAGGGATAATAATCAAGCATGACGCCCACGGACTCTGATGTCACTTTCCCATCAATCGTGCTGCCACCCTCAGTCGACTTATAGTTTTGCGATCCAAAATAGAGTGGTACGCGCATATCAATATTTTCATTCATTTCAAAAACAGGTGCGGCGTACAAACTCAGCGTCGACAGACCTGTTTCGGCGGTGATGTTTTGTGCAAAACTTGGGGTTGTGAACGCAATACCAGCCAAGGCTGTATATATGTATTTCATGGCGAATTCCTTATTTAAATAATAAGGTTATAAAATGCCTGGATGGTAGTCATGTCAACGACTAAATAATTGAAATTGAACATAAATAATTCAACTTCAATTGAAGTTTAGGTTGTGGATTTTGTCAAAGAAAGGTCACATCAGTTGATGTGCCTATGGTCTATTTGAAATTACGACTGTCTTTGATTTGATCCCATGCCCAGACGACTTCTTGTAGCTGTTCTTCTTGACTGCGGTCGCCGCCGTTCATGTCTGGGTGTAGCACCTTGATCAGGGCCTTATAGGCTTTGCGCACCTCGGCTTTGCTCCAGCTGTCTTTGGCGTCCAAAATTTCGATGGCACGCCGTTCTGTTGGGGGCAGGCGGCGGGTATGTCCCGCGGATGTTCCCGCACGTCCAGGATTTTTCGTGGCATTGTCACCCAACACTTGATGCGGGTCCTCAATCCCCAAGCGTGCCCAAGCGCGGGCCTCGGGATCGCGGAAGGATTTGGTTTCGCGTTCCCAAACCTTATCCTTCGACATTTGGGCGTTCATTTCCGCCTCGGTCTGGTTGGTAAAGAAATTCCATTGCGCATTATATTCGCGCACGTGATCCTTACAAAACCACAGGAATTCATCCAGCACGTCTGGTGATTTCGGCGCGCGGAATTTTCCCGCCTCGGTGCAGCCATCGTGTTCACATTGGCGCACTGATGTTTCAGATTCACCAGATAAACCACGGCGACCGCGTGGGTTTTTCTTTTTCGAGGCAGACACCGAAATGTCAAAACCGAATGGATCAGACTTGCTCATGACTATACCTTTCGACTCGGGCATGCCATCATACCCGCGACACAGAAATATGGAAGAGGCACAAACAAAAAATGACACGCGCAGAACAAATTACCACACGGCTAACGGATGCATTCGATCCAGAACATCTTGATGTTGTGGATGAAAGTGAAATGCACCGCGGTCACGCAGGGTTTCAAGAGGGCGGAGAAAGCCATTTTCGCGTGAAAATGGTGTCCGCCGCCTTGGCCGGCCAATCGCGGATCGCGCAGCATCGCGCCGTACATGCGGCGATTGGCAAACAATTGATGGGTGAAATCCACGCGTTGGCCTTGGATCTATCCATTCCTAAATAAGAAACGCGGAAAAGGCGGAGGGAACTCCGCCTGTCGCTATATGCCCAATTTTGCCGAAACGATTTCGTTCACGGCCTTTGGGTTTGCCTTGCCACCTGTGGCTTTCATCACTTGACCGACGAACCAGCCCACCAATTTTGGATTGGCCTTGGCCTTTTCAACCTGGGCTGGGTTGTCGGCGATGATTTGGTCAACCGCGGCCTCAATCGCGCCTGTGTCGGTGACTTGTTTCATGCCACGCGCTTCGACGATTTCGGCGGGATCACCACCCTCGGTATAGACAATCTCAAACAGGTCTTTGGCGATTTTACCGCTGATGTCGCCCTTGGTGATCAATTCAATGATACCGCCCAATTGTTCGGGGCTGACTGGGCTATCGGTGATGTCATGGTCATCCTTTTTCAAACGACCAAACAATTCGTTAATCACCCAGTTTGCCGCCAATTTTCCATCACGGCCTTTTGCGACTGCTTCGAAAAAGTCCGCGGATTCAACTTCGGCCGTCAAGACCGATGCATCATATTCTGACAGGCCGAAGTCACCTACAAACCGCGCCTTTTTCTCATCTGGCAATTCAGGCAGGTTCTGCGCAATGTTGTCGACCCAATCTTGTTCAATTTCCAGCGGAAGCAAATCAGGATCGGGGAAATAGCGGTAATCATGCGCCTCTTCCTTGGATCGCATGGATCGTGTTTCACCCTTATCTGGATCATATAGGCGTGTTTCCTGATCCACTGTTCCGCCTGCTTCAACGATTTGGATTTGGCGGCGGGCTTCAACTTCAATCGCTTGTTGGATAAAGCGCATTGAGTTCATGTTTTTGATTTCGCAACGTGTGCCCAGATGTCCGAAATCACCCGTTTCCATGAACTTTTCATAAGCGCCCGGCAAACAAATCGACACGTTCACATCCGCGCGTAGGTTCCCGTTTTGCATGTTGCCGTCACATGTTCCCAAATACCGCATGATCTGACGCAATTTCGCGATATAGGCGGCGGCCTCTTCTGGACCGCGAATGTCAGGGCGGCTGACGATCTCCATCAGACAAACGCCCGTACGGTTTAGGTCAACAAAGGACATGTTTGGGTCCATGTCGTGAATGGATTTGCCCGCATCCTGTTCCATATGGATGCGTTCAATACGAACGCGGCGCGCAACACCTGGGCCCATGTCCACGATGACTTCGCCTTCGCCCACAATTGGGTGATAAAGTTGCGAGATTTGATAGCCCTGTGGCAGGTCAGGATAGAAATAGTTTTTACGATCAAATGCAGACCAAAGGTTGATGTCGGCCTTTAACCCCAGACCCGTGCGCACCGCCTGTTCCACACAGAATTCATTGATTACGGGCAACATGCCGGGCATAGCCGCGTCAACAAAGGCAACGTTTGAGTTTGGTTCATTCCCAAATTGTGTTGAGGCACCTGAAAACAGTTTCGCGTTTGAGGCGACCTGTGCGTGTACCTCCATACCAATCACAAGTTCCCAATCGTGTTTTGCCCCTGCAATCACCTTGGGTTTTGGGGTTTCAAACGTTTGATCCAACATCTCTATCACCTGCATATCATGTGTTAAACGCGGTGTAGCGAATGCAAGCTAGGGATTCAATCGTCTTTGTCGTCCCGCCTACATGTTTGCGGCATTGGCAAGGTTGGGAATAATGCGCGACAACATGCGCAGGGCGGTTTCTTCGCCCATTTTTTGTTGAACCTCTGGATCCTCAATCCCCAAATGCGGGGCCAGACCTGTTATCGCGCGATACCATGGCATCGGGTCGATTTCGCGCAAAAATTCCTCTGAGACATATTCCGCGGCCTCATTCAATTTTTGGCGTTTTTTGCGGATGGATGCGCTTTCTTGACGGCCTGAATAATCCCCCAAGGTCACGGCCAAAAACGCGGCTATTTCATTTGCGGTATGCTGATCTGGACGGCGTTCAAAAATTTCTAGGATCGCATGTAGAAAGGCATCTGTGTCCAGCATCTGAAATGCATTCTGATCTTCGGCCAGTGCATCCATGTACATCCATGCATAGGCGCCGCTGCCCCAGATGTCGTGCATTTCATCGCGCATCCGCGCGGCTTCTTTTTCTAATGTCGCATAATCACCCAAGAATTGCGGCAACAAGTGGCGGCCAAAATTGCGGAAATGTAGGGGTGTTGTTGGGTCCAGATCAATCAGTTCATTGTAATCGTCGATCACCCGCAGATCCGCGTTTTTCAACCCTGGCAGCGTTGCACATTGCGCCGCGGCAAGAATGGGAGACGACAATTCGCGGGCGTTAAAATTGTTCAAGACCTCTTGTGCAAGGGCGAAGTGTTCTTGGAAAATTTTAAGGTAGCTTGCGTGGTTTGGGTGCGGCATTGCGTTATACCACGCCCATCCCGCATCAATGTGGGTATAGGCCAAGATGGCCGCAACGCCGTGATCATTTGGATGTTCGCGCATCACCTCGTGAAATTCGGCGATACCCTCGGTTGAGGGTTCTGGTTCGCGAAACCGTAAAGCAACCTCAAGCGGGCGAATAACATCGTAACGCGCACCCAGTGTCAGAATTTCAGCAATGGGTGAGCCGCCAGAGGTTGTCGCGCGCATTTCGTCAAACTGTCTGATTTCTTGGCCGAGCTTATCCCAATCCTCTTGGCGCACCAGTTTTTGACCGCGGTTCAAATACCATCCGTATTCCAACTGTTCTTCGCCGTCCATGTTGACGGGTTTGCCCAGTTTTGCACGCAACGGGTCCAGTGTGTCTAAACGATCATCTGGATGGCCTACGGCTAAATCGGCAAGAATGTTTATTAACCCATCCTCTGGCTTGGCGCGTAAGGCAGTGCGCAGTCGATTTAAAAACCCGTAACTCATGGCCATTTGATACTCCTTATTCTTGCATAGAGTACTGATGCCCATTTAAGGCGCAAAAAAGGCAGGCTGCGCGCATATTTCGGTTTATTGCCCGTCATCTTCGGGGCATGGGGGTTGGTTTTATATCCCTTGGTATATTTCGTAAAAACACTGCCCC
>CAXACF010000048.1:0-8133 GCA_963967125.1 uncultured Rhodobacterales bacterium
TTTTTCACGGTGCCTTCGGTGGCGCCTTGGCTATCGACGATCTGATAATCCGCAACACCCGCCTGTTTCAGGAATTCCCGCACCAATCGGTGATATTTCGTGGCGATCCGCAAACGGAACCCGTGACGCGCACGAAAGGCTGCCGCGGCGGCATCCAAATCGTCCAATGTATCCACATCAACCCAGCAATTCGGCACAGCCAAAATCAGATCGGCAAAACCGAACCCCAGTTCTGCCATCACCTCAACCCGCTGATCCCACGCGGCCAATTTTTCGCGGATCAGGTCAATACCCGTGACGCCCAAATGAATGCGGCCCGCGGCCAATTCGCGGGGAATTTCACCTGCGGACAGCAGAACCAATTCCACACCCGCCACGCCATCCACCGCGCCCGCGTATTCGCGGTCTGATCCCGTACGCGACAGCGTCACGCCGCGCGCGCCAAACCAATCAAAGGTTTTTTCCATCAACCGCCCTTTAGAGGGCACGCCAAGTTTGATGGTCATGATGCGCCTCCTGCGATTTGGATCAGTAGATCGGGGCGAATAACACCGCCCACCGCAGGAATGGCATCGCCTTTGCCCAAGCGTTGGGTCAGCGCATCATATCGCCCACCTGTGGCGATGGGGCTAAGACCCGCATGATCGGTTGCGTGAAATCCAAACACAAACCCATCGTAATATTCCATCGATGTGCGGCCATAGCTGGTTTCAAACATCAGAGTGGATGTTTCAACACCACGGGCATCCAAGGCCTCAAACCGTTCACCCAACCGCGTCACCGCACCCGTGATTGACGGTAGATCAACAGCAATATCGCGCAGCTGCGCCAAGGCATTTGGACAGGTTTCGCGCACCTGTAATATGGCCTCGATCATATCCACCTCAGTCGCGGAAATGGGTGGCAAAGAGGCGTCAGATTTCAGAACGTCAATACGCTCTGCCACCTCGGCGGCGCTGCGCAACCCGATTTGCGGCCCAGCTTGGGCCATGGGATTATCTGATGCGATCAACGCCTGACGCGCTGCGGGCGTTTCCACGCGTCCTGCAAAACGATCTAACATTGTGCGAAACCGCGTTGGGCGCCAAATATGACGGCGCAGGGCAGATTTGCGGCGTTCAGATGTGTTCAACCCATCAACCGCCGCCATCAGAATACCAATATCCCCAACAGTTGCCCGCACAGGCGCATCGCCCAAGGCGTTTTGGATCAGGGCAAAAACCTCGGCATCAGTTTCGGCCGGATTGCTGCGATCAAAGACTTCGTAGCCGACCTGAAGGTATTCATTGGCGCGGGTTGCGTCGTCCTCTTGACGGCGAAACACCACACCGTTGTAGGCATAGCGCGCGGGTTCTGCCCCCTGTTCCATATGCATTTGCACAACGGGTACCGTGAAATCAGGGCGCAGCATTTGTTCACCGCGCAGGGGATCAGACGTGACATAAGCGCGGGCGCGAATATCCTCGCCATATAAATCCAATAGGGTTTCGGCAGGCTGCAAAATCGCGGCCTGAACCGTGGCGGCACCCGCCTGTTGAAACAGGGTTTGGATATCTGCAGCCGATGTTATCACCTTGGGGTTCATCGTCATGCCCCTTGGGTTTCACCGTTATGCGTCGCCAGAATTTCACGCACCTTGGCCAACATCTGATCCCGTGGAACGGTGAATTGGCTTGGGCGTTCTTTCCATTCTTCTAGGGTAGCGTTTTGGGCAATTTGCGCGCCTAGGATCAAATCCTTGATCTGAACGATGCCTTGGTCCTTTTCTTCCCCGCCTTCGATAATGGCGATAGGCGAATTGCGTTTGTCCGCATATTTCAACTGATTGCCGAAATTCTTGGGGTTGCCCAAATAAACTTCGCTTCGGATACCGTTGTTACGTAACTCTGTCACCATGGCCTGATAATCGGCCATACGGTCACGGTCCATCACGGTCACGACAACGGGGCCAAGGGGATTTGATCCAATCCGCCCCTTTTCCCGCAGTGCGGCCAACAGGCGATCCACACCAATGGAAACCCCTGTTGCAGGCACGGCCTGACCTGTGAAGCGTTTGACCAAGTCGTCATACCGCCCACCGCCAGAAACGGATCCAAATTGACGCTTGCGTCCCTTTTCATCAAAGATTTCAAAGGTCAATTCTGCCTCAAAAACAGGGCCAGTGTAGTAGCCAAGTCCGCGCACAACAGAGGGATCAATCAAAATTTGATCCGCGCCATAGCCCCCTGCATCAAACAATTCGGCCATGGTTTCCAATTCGTTTACGCCTTCGGCGCCAACATCTGATCCGCCGATGGCATCGCGTAGGTTTGCCAATGTCGCCGCCGCCGTGTCGCCGCGCGATGTTAGAAAGGCCACAACAGGCGCGGCCTGATCATCAGACAGACCAACACCGTCAATATAAGCACCAGAGGCATCCAAGCGCCCCTTGCCCAGCAGTTCGCGCACGCCTGCCTCGCCAACCTTGTCGAATTTATCAATCGTGCGCAAAACGGCGTCGCGTTGTGTATCGTCCGCAAGCCCCATGGTTTCCAAGACACCATTCAAAACCTTGCGGTTGTTCACACGCACAATGTAATCCCCGCGCGGAATACCGACGGTCTCTAAAGTGTCTGCCAACATCGCGCAAATTTCACTATCTGCCGCGACAGAGGGTGCGCCCACAATATCCGCATCGCATTGATAAAATTGACGATAGCGCCCCGGTCCCGGTTTTTCATTGCGCCACACAGGACCCATCGCATAGCGGCGATAGGGGTTTGGCAAATCATTGCGGTGTTGGGCATAAACCCGCGCCAAGGGCGCCGTCAGATCATAGCGCAGGGCAAGCCAATCGCCCTCTTCCTCTTGCCAGGCAAAGACACCTTCGTTTGGGCGGTCCACATCGGGCAAGAATTTTCCAAGCGCCTCAACCGTTTCCACGGCCGAGCTTTCAAGCGCGTCAAAGCCATAATGATGATACACACCCGCGATCTGAGAGAGCATTTCAGAGCGTTCGCTTACTTCTGTTCCGAAATAATCACGAAACCCTTTGGGCGTTTCCGCCTTTGGGCGCGGTTGTTTTTTCACTTTGGCCATGGTCATTTTCCAAGCTAACTTTTCGCGTTTCGCTCTAACGCAGATATCGTGAATGAGCAAGCCAATGGGACAACAACCGCTTGATTGTCGCGTATGCCCCTCTAGTTCGATTTGCATGAAGAACGTTTTGATAATTGGACACACGGGCGGGATCGGTCGTGCATTGGCAGATCACTATAGCACGCAGGGCGCGCAGGTGACTGGTGTTTCACGTACGACCCATAGTTTGGATTATATGAACCCCGCCTCTGTTGATGCGGCGATGGCACAAATTGAAGGCCCCTTTGATCGCGTGATCGTGGCAAGTGGCGCATTAGAAATCGACGGCTATGCACCCGAAAAAACGATACAGGCCGTCACGGCACAGGGCATGGCCGATCAATTCGCAGTGAACGCAATTGGTCCTGCATTGATTTTGAAACACATCAAACGAATGTGTCCGCGACGTGCACCCGCGGTGGTTGCGGTTTTATCGGCGCGTGTTGGATCCATCGGAGACAATAACATCGGCGGATGGATCAGTTATCGCGCTGCCAAAGCGGCCGTGAACCAAATCATCCGTACCAGCGCGATTGAGTTGGGGCGCACGCATCCCGAGCTTGCCTTGATTGCGCTACACCCTGGCACGGTTGCAACGAAATTCAGCGCAAATTACACCGCGCGCCACCCCACCCAAACGCCAGAAAATGCTGCGCAGCATATGGCACAGGTGATTGAGGCAATGACCCCACAGAAAAGTGGTCAATTTTTTGATTGGGCAGGAAAATCAATAGAATGGTAAGACAGATCATCGTTATCTTGGGCGATCAATTATCGCCCGACAATCCCGCGTTACGTGAAGCCGATCCATCACAAGATATTGTTTTTATGGCAGAAGTAGGAGGCGAGGCCACATATGTGCGCCACCATCCACAGAAAATCACACTGATCCTAAGTGCGATGCGCCATTTCGCAAACGAGCTGCAGGAGAATGGGTGGACCGTTCATTACACCACATTGGACGATCCAGAAAACCATCAAACGCTTGGCGCGGAAATTATAAAAATTGCTGCGCAGCATAATTGCACAAAAATCATCATGACCGAACCAACCGAATGGCGTGTCATCGACGATATGACCGCATTGCCATTGGATGTCACACTGCTTCCTGATGATCGCTTTTTCGCGTCACACAGTGTTTTTGAAACATGGGCAGAGGGACGCAAAGCGTTGCGGATGGAATATTTCTATCGCGAAATGCGCAAATCCACAGGCTATTTGATGGAGGATGGAAAACCCACGGGCGGCCAATGGAATTACGACCATGACAATCGCAAGGCCGCGCCCAAGGATGTTACGCACCCCGGTCCAATCCCATTCACACCTGATCAAATCACCCGTGACGTCATCACGGCGGTGCAGGCACGTTTTGACAATCATTTTGGGACCCTGCAGCATTTTGAATACGCCGTCACACGCACAGACGCACTGCGCGCGCTTGACCATTTCATCGCGCACGCATTACCGCGATTTGGGGATTATCAGGATGCCATGTTGCGCGATAACCGATACCTCTATCACTCTGTCCTATCCCCCTACATCAATATTGGCCTGCTGTCCCCGAAAGAAGTCTGCGATGCAGCCGAACAGGCGTTTAAAGACGGTCATGCCCCTATTAATGCGGTTGAGGGGTTCATCCGACAAATTCTGGGATGGCGCGAATTTATGCGCGGGATTTATTTCCTAAAGGGGCGCGACTATGTGAACTCCAATTATTTAGGACATGATCGTCCCCTGCCCGATGTCTATTGGGGCGCTGACAGTAAAATGTTGTGTATGACTAAGGCCGTCGAGCAAACCCGCGAAACGGCCTATGCGCATCACATCCAACGATTGATGGTGACAGGGAATTACGCATTGCTGGCGGGCGTTGATCCACATCAGGTGCATGAATGGTATCTGGGGGTTTACGCCGATGCATTTGAATGGGTCGAGGCCCCCAACACCATCGGGATGAGCCAGTTTGCAGATGGTGGCGTTGTGGGATCAAAACCCTATGTCAGCAGTGGGGCATACATCAATCGCATGTCGGATTACTGCAAATCTTGCGCGTATAAAGTGACGGCGAAAAAGGGGGCAGATGCCTGTCCATTTAACCTGCTTTATTGGCATTTTTTGATGCGACACAGGGACCGTTTTGCAAATAATCCACGCATGGCCCAAATGTATCGCACATGGGATCGCATGGACCCTGACCATCGCGCAACCGTTTTGGCCGAGGCTGACGCCTATTTAGAGGCCGAAGTTCCGCGCGCGGATCACTGATCCGAATTGCTGACCAACGCGCCGTTGTTCCATTCGCCGCTTGCCGTATTGCCGTTGGCAAAGCGGATTGTGCCCTGACCCTGCCGTTTGCCGCGCTGGAACGTCCCTTCATAGACGTCACCATTGGCATAGGTCGCCACACCCTGCCCTGTGATTTCGCCATTCGCCCAATCACCCGTGTAGGTGAACCCATCGGTCAATGTGATCGTTCCCTTGCCATGGCGCTGACCATTTAGATAGTCACCTTCGTACACCATGCCATCGGCAAAGGTGGCCTTGCCCTTGCCAGACCGCGTTCCGTCCTGCCATTCACCTTCGTAGGTATACCCATCGGCATAGGTCATCACGCCAAATCCATGATTGCGCGCGTTTTGGAAACTGCCCTTATAGGTCACGCCATTGGCATAAATTGCGGTGCCTTCGCCTTCAATCACGCCCGCGCTCCAACCACCTTCATAACTGGACCCATCGGGGTAGATGATTTTGCCCGCTCCATCGGCCAGACCGCTGACAAAGTCACCTGTGTAGATGGAACCATCAGGATAGGTCACCTGACCCTGCCCCTGAATTTGTCCATTTTCCCAGCTGCCCGTGTATTGATATCCGTCATTGCCGATAAAGGTGCCTTGGCCAACGCGCTGATCATCTTCGAAATTGCCTTCGTAGATATCGCCATTGGCATAGGTCACTTTGCCCTGGCCTTGGCGGCGACCATCCACCAAGTTGCCCTCGTAAACGTCACCGTTTGGTTGGATCAATTTACCCAATCCGTTGATTTCGCCCGCTTTCCAAAGACCTTCGAAAATCAGACCCTCTGGCATCTCAAGCCGCCCACGCCCCTCGCGCGCGCCGCGCACAACACTGCCATCATAGATGGTACCGTCGGGATAGGTGATGCGTGCAGCGCCTTCTTTTACGCCATTGATCCAATCACCATCATAGATGTAGCCATCTGGATTGGTCATAACACCGCGACCATGATGCATTGCATCGCGAAATCCGCCTTCGTATCGTGCGCCGTTGGGGTATTCAGCAACACCCTGACCCGAAATTTTCCCATCTAACCAGCTGCCTTCATAGGTGCCGCCATCGGCAAAGGTTATTTTGCCAATACCTTCAGGCTTGCCTTTGACAAAGCTGCCTTCATAACTGGATCCATTTGGGAAATGCGCAACACCGTTGCCCCGAATTTCGCCATCAACCCAGTCGCCTGAATATTGATAGCCATTGGGCAATGTGTAGGTGCCTGTTCCATGCTGCAGGCCATTGCGAAACGTGCCCTCATATATGCCGCCATCATCATATTGTTTAATCACAATATCCGAAGTTTGCGCCGCCAAAGGTGCGGCCATCAATGCCGCAGCAAAAAGGGTAGATATCAGTACACGTCGCGTCATAGTTGCCTGCATTTTTTCTAAGGTTGTGCGCAGCTTAGTAAACGAGGCGGCATCTGACAATGGCCTTTCGATTTCACCAATGGGGCGGGCGTTGATCGGCCACGTATTCAATGCCTTCGCTTTCGCGCTCTGCCTCGCGTTGCATCAACATCCCAACGCGACGTTCAAGCGCCTCAATCCGCTTGGATTGGTCGGCGACAATTTCCGACAGTTCGTCATTCACCTTGATATGATGTGCCAAAGCTGTTTCCAAATCCACAAGGCGACGTTCAACATCGTGACCATTTTGATCCATTCGGGCATCCTTTCGCACAGATATTTACCAATGCATTGAACCCTCTGCCCTGAAAATGCAATAGTTTCAACAAATCTTGGCCCTGTCGTTATGTCAGGTTACACATCAAGATAACGAGTTTTTGAATCTGGGACGAGCATGGCAACGATTTTACGGCGCAATTTGATTTCCGTGACCGAAGGGCCCGTTACCCTGTTGGACGCCTGCTATCACAGCCACTATTCTGACCACGTTATTTTGTATTTTTCAAAAAACACAGAAATTGAGCAGGTCCATGTAAATCCCCCGTGGCGTGTTGTTGAGCGTATCAGTGTAGATGGGGCATGGACGCTGCACCTTGAACACGGGGCGAATGCGCCCGTATCATTGGTGCTGTTTGGCGAGCATCATGAAGTGGAACCTGCGCGGCCAGAGCTGGATATATTCGCAAATAAAGACACCTTTTTGGCGGTGCGCAACAAAGAGGGCGCCGATATCGTTGCGCACTGGTTTGAGTTTCACGCCAAAACACAGAATGCAGAGGGCGCCGTTATCTTTGACCGTGCGCTGCCCGATGACGCGGATACATTTGCCAAACGATTGAAAAATAAGCTGTCCGATGAAACGCAGGCGTAGATCGTTATCGTCTCTGCGAACTTACCATTTGGCGATCCAAACCTGCCCGCGGAACAACATCCCTATTGCGTCCCAACGGCACCGGGCAAAGATCGCATGGATATCTCCGACCCCGATCCGCAGCACGCCCCATTGCATGAGGTGCATCTGTTTGAAATTTTGCGCCATCGTTATTTGGAACAAGCCCGCGCGGTTGCAAATATTGATGTTTATGACTTGATCCTACCAACGCAAACCGCATCTGTTTTCGATCAGGCACAGAATGCATCCCAAGGTGTCCTAACTCTGGCTGGGCAAATGTGTTTCCCATGGCGACCCAAATCCAAAAAATCAGTTCAGTTTGGCGATCACGCCTATGTGCAATTTGATGGCACCACTTTGAAACGCCGCTGGGTCACTGCGCCTGCAAAAAACCCAGAAGGCATACTTTGGAAATTCATACGG
>CAXACF010000049.1:0-8128 GCA_963967125.1 uncultured Rhodobacterales bacterium
TCATTGGATCATAGTCGATGACGTCAGGTTCCAGCCCCTGTAATTCGTTTTCGCCGATATAGGGCGGGTTCGAAATGATCAGGTCAAATTTACCACTCACACTGTCAAACCAATCTGACTCAATAAATTCAATTCGTTCTTCGACGCGGTGCAGTTTTGCGTTGGCTTTCGCTACCGCCAAGGCGGCTTGAGATATATCCGTCACGACCACAACGGCATCCACCTGTTCCGCCGCAAGGGTGATGCCCAAAATGCCGCTACCTGTTCCCAAATCCAAAATACGTTTTGCAGGGGTCTTCAGCGCCTCGGCAATCAATGTTTCCGTGTCGCCTCGCGGGTCCAGTACATCATCCGTAATCTGAAAATTGCGGCCCCAAAATTGCCGTGCCCCGATAATGCGTGACACAGGACGGTGGTTTAGGCGTTGCGTGATCGCGTCGTCAAACCGCGCGATCGCCGCCTCTGACACCTCGTCCATTTCATGCAACGTTACGCGCGACGGAGAAATATAGCACACGTATGCGGCCACTAGGCGGGCGTCCCGCGCAGCATTTGGAATGCCCCCCTGATCCAACGCGGATGTGCCACGCGCGATCAATGCGCGCAATATCATCCGTTTAATTCGGCCAACATCGCCGCCTGCGCATCCGCCGTCAGTGCGTCAACGATTTCATCTAAATCACCAGCCAGGATTTGATCCAAGCGGTAAAGCGTTAGGTTAATACGATGATCTGTCATGCGGCCTTGGGGGAAATTATAGGTGCGAATGCGTTCAGAGCGGTCCCCTGACCCAACCTGAGATTTGCGATCCGCTGAACGTTCATCATGCACGCGTTGACGTTCCATATCATAAAGGCGCGTTTTCAAAACCTGCATCGCAATCTCACGATTTCGGTGTTGCGATTTTTCAGAACTCGTCACCACCAACCCTGTTGGAAGGTGTGTGATCCGCACTGCCGAATCCGTGGTGTTCACGTGCTGCCCTCCTGCACCCGAGGATCGCATTGTATCAATCCGCAGGTCGTTTGCATCAATGTGAATGTCCACATCCTCAGCCTCTGGCAGAACCGCAACCGTCGCAGCAGAGGTATGAACGCGCCCCCCGCTTTCGGTTTCGGGAACACGTTGCACGCGGTGCACACCGCTTTCGTATTTCATGCGGGCAAAGACGCCTTCGCCTTTGATGTGCACAACAACCTCTTTGATACCACCGATTTCGCTTTGCTGTTCTTCGATCACATCAAACGTCCAACCACGGGTTTCGCAATAACGTTGATACATGCGCAGCAGATCGCCTGCGAACAATGCGGCCTCTTCCCCGCCTGTACCGGGGCGAATTTCCAACATTGCGGGGCGCGCATCAGCAGCGTCCTTGGGCAGCAGCGCCAATTGCAGTGCATGTTCAACTTCTGGAATACGCGCCTTGATCGTTGGCAATTCTTCTGCGGCCAAATCCTTCATATCAGGATCATCCAGCATCAATTGCGCCTCCTCCAGATCGGAGAGCAGCGTTTGATATTCACCGATTTGTTCCACGACTGGGCGCAGCTCTGAATATTCTTTTGCCAGCTTGGCAATATCTTCGCCCGCTGCGCCATCGTTCATTTTCGCTTCAAGAAACTCAAAGCGTTGTTTGATCTGTTCTAATTTGTCTATCGGTACCATGGCGCTAATGTCGCGATTGGCGCACGAAGGTCAAGTGGCATTCGCGCGTTTATTCCAGCACCACAGTGCGATTAATTCCATTGCAACATGCGCCCCCGCAACGGCGGTTGCCCCAGTTGGATCAAACGGAGGCGATACTTCGACGATGTCACCGCCGATCAGGTTAATGCCCGCAATGTCACGCAAAATGATTGCGGCCTGCCCTGAACCTAACCCACCCCAAACGGGCGTACCCGTGCCGGGGGCAAAGGCAGGATCCAAACAATCAATATCAAATGTCAGATATGTGGGGCGATCCCCAAGAATGCTCTTAATCTTTTGGGCGATGTCGCTTGGTTTGCTTTCATGCACCTCGCGGGCGTCAATCACATGAAATCCCATATCCAAATCATTATGCGTGCGAATGCCCACTTGGATGGATCGTGACGGATCAACCAATCCTTTTTTCACGGCCTTATACATCATGGTTCCATGATCAATGCGATCATAATCGTCATCGGGCCAAGTGTCAGAATGGGCATCAAATTGCAGCACAGATAACGGTGCACCATACTTTTCTGCATAGGCCTCAAGAATGGGAAGCGTGATGTAATGATCCCCGCCCAAGGTGATGGTTGACACATCTTGGGACAGGATCTGTTTGATATGCGCGGTTAGGGTTGCGGGAAACTCGGATACCTTTGCGTAATCAAAGGCCAAATCCCCATAATCTACAATGGCAAATTCACCCAGTGGATCAAACCCCCAACCATAGGGCGGATCATAGGGTTGCAATGTGCTCGCCTCGCGCAAGGCGCGCGGTCCCAAACGCGTGCCTGTGCGATTGGTCACCGCCTGATCAAACGGCACACCCGTGATCGCCAAATCAACACCGCTTAGGTTTTTGGTATATTTACGGCGCAGAAATGAAACCGCGCCTGCAAAGGCGTTTTCATAACTCAGACCGCGCGCATCTTCACGGGTAAAGGCGTGGTCAATTTGTGTTTTTGCATCTTCTAATGCCATATCAAATGCCCTTTTTCGTGGCAGGGGTGGGTGGGCTGACGCGGAAAAGGGCATCATCCCAAAGGCAAGGCACGCTCCGCAAGGCGTGCAAAAAACGACGCCCCATGTGGCAGGGCTTCGTCATTGAAATCATAATGGGTGTTATGCAGTCCCGCCGCATCGCCAATCCCCATGAATAAATAGGCGCCTGGGCGGTTTTCTAACATGTAACTGAAATCTTCGGCCCCCATTTCCACACCCGTGTTCCCGTCAACGGCGGCATCCCCCGCAACGTCACGCGCAACATCCGTCGCAAATGCGGCCTGATCGGCGTGGTTGATCGTGGGCGGGTACCCTTCGCGATATTCGAAATCCACTTGAACCCCCATGGCCGCGGCAAGGCCTGCGCAAATTTCCCCCATGCGCTGCTTTACCATGGCTTGTACGTCGGGATTAAAAGGGCGCACCGTGCCGTTCATATAGGCCGTCTCTGGGATCACTTCGTCCACGGTTCCAGTGTGGATTTGGGTCACAGAAATCACCAATTTATCGATAGGATGCAAATTACGTGTCACAATCGTTTGAAACGCTTGGGCAATCTGAACTGCCGCCATCACAGGATCGCGTGTTTCGTGGGGATATGCGCCATGCCCACCCCGCCCCGTGATATTGATATGAAACGTGTCCGCACCCGCCATCAGAGGACCAGGTGTTGTGAAAAAATGCCCCAATGGGTGATTTGGCACATTGTGAATGCCATAGACCTCTTTGATGTCAAAGCGCTCCATCATGCCCTCTTCCACCATGATGCGCCCGCCCCCATCATTTTCTTCAGCAGGTTGAAAAATCAGCGCAATGCGTCCAGCAAAACGCCGTGTTTCACACATGTATTTTGCAGCACCCAACAGCATGGTCGTATGCCCATCATGGCCACAGGCATGCATCAAACCATCCCGTTTTGACGCCCATTCAGCTCCTGTTTCCTCACTCATGGGCAAGGCATCCATGTCCGCACGCAGACCAATGGTTGGCCCCGCACCTTGACCATTGATAATGGCAACAACGCCTGAAGTGGCAATCCCCGTGTGCACTTCATCAACGCCGAATTCCTTCAGACGCTCGACCACGAAAGCCGCCGTTTCATGGCATTCCAAACCCAACTCTGGGTTTTCATGCAAATAACGGCGCCAGCCAGTCATGTCCGTTTGATATTCTGCAATCCGATTGATGATTGGCATCGTTTCGTTACCCTGATAAATCCGTATCCATGCATCTGACCCAAGTTTGAGAGGAAAGGCAATGGCCTATGATGAGGATTTGATCAAAAACCCCAAAGGGGGAATGCCCCGCCTCATCGAAATTATGCGTGCGCTGCGCGATCCCGATGCAGGCTGTCCTTGGGACATCGAACAAACCTTTGAGACGATCGCGCCCTACACCATCGAAGAGGCCTATGAGGTCGCAGACGCGATCGAACGTGAAAATTGGTCCGAATTACGTGGGGAGTTGGGGGATCTGCTATTGCAGTCGGTCTATCACACGCAAATGGCATCTGAAGCCGGCCTGTTTGATTTTGACGATGTCGCAAACGATATCAGTGACAAAATGGTTGCGCGGCACCCGCATGTGTTTGGCGACGAAAGCCGCGATAAATCCGCCGATCAACAAACCCAAGATTGGGAAAAAATCAAAGCCGCCGAACGCGCCGCCAAAAAACGTGGTGGTGTATTGGATGATGTCGCCCTTGGCCTGCCCGCCCTAATGCGGGCGGTTAAGTTGCAAAAACGTGCGGCACGTGTCGGCTTTGACTGGCCCGATATTTCAATGGTGGTCGACAAAATCGTTGAAGAGGCGCGAGAACTAACCGAAGCGCAAACAGAAAATGATCCAGACCATTTGGCCGAAGAATACGGTGATCTGTTGTTTGTGATCGCAAATCTGGGCCGCCATTTGAATATCGACCCAGAAGAAGCGTTACGTCACGCAAATAGCAAATTCACAAGACGGTTCCGTTTCATCGAAGCAGAGCTGCAAAAGCGCGGAAAATCACCCGAGCAGTCAGACCTTGATGAAATGGACGCCCTGTGGGATGCCGCGAAAGCGCAGGAAAAACCCAAGGCATAATATCAACAAAATTGATGCCCCTTGCACCCACCTGCTTAACCTGCGATCACAAGCTTGGATAACCTAAGGGAATGACATGGCACCGCGTAACATAATTATTGATACAGACCCAGGTCAGGATGATGCCGTTGCAATCTTACTTGCATTGGCCAGCCCAGAGGATGTGCATGTTTTAGGCATCACGGCAGTTGCGGGAAATGTCCCCCTAGATTTGACACAAAAAAATGCACGCATCATTTGCGAGTTGGCGCAGAAAACAGATGTGCCCGTCTTTGCAGGCGCCAAACGACCGCTAGAACGAACACTGGTTACTGCAGAACATGTGCATGGGAAAACGGGGCTAGATGGCCCCACACTGCCCGACCCTGAAATGCCACTACAGGATCAGCATGCGGTTGATTTCATCATTGAAACCCTGCGCACGGAACCCGCGGGCACGGTCACATTGTGCCCATTGGGCCCCCTGACAAACATCGCGGCTGCCTTTAATCAGGCCCCTGATATCATCGAACGCGTAGAAGAGGTTGTTTTGATGGGCGGCGCCTATTTCGAGGTGGGTAACATTACCCCAACGGCTGAGTTTAACATCTACGTCGATCCAGAAGCCGCTGAAATCGTTTTAAAATCAGGCGCAAATATCACCATGATGCCACTGGATATCACGCATAAGGCATTGGTCACCAAAGAGCGCAATGATCGTTTTCGCGCGCTTGGCACCCCTGTTGGAATCGCCGTTGCGGAAATGACGGATTTCTTTGAACGCTTTGATCGCGAGAAATATGGATCAGACGGCGCACCGCTGCATGATCCAACAGTGATCGCCTATTTGATCAATCCAAAACTATTCACTGGCCGCTATGTGAATGTCGAGGTTGAAACAAAATCGGACCTGACATTGGGCATGACCGTTGCAGATTGGTGGCGTGTATCAGATCGCGAACCCAACGCAATGTTTATCGGTGACTTGGATGCCGATGGATTTTTTGACCTACTGACAGAGCGTTTGGGCCGGCTTTAATCCTGTTGGCAGACTGTGACGCAACAGCACAATCGTGACTTGGGTTTGGAAACGCGCGAAATTATGCATATATGTCCCTGACACACAAGGTAGGCATATATGCACATCCCATTCGACAACACCTATGCAAATTTACCCACGCATTTTCATCATATGCAGGGGGCAGACCCCGTAAGCAACCCTGCCCTGATCGCATGGAACAGCGATCTGGCCCGTGAACTGGGAATTATCACGCAAGATGAGGCAGAGATTGCAGATGTCTTTTCTGGCAATCAGACGGCAAATGGATCAGCGCCGCTGGCACAGGCCTATTCAGGGCATCAATTCGGATATTTCAATCCCCAATTGGGGGATGGTCGCGCCCTTTTGCTGGGCGAGGTTATTGATCAATCAGGCACACGTCGGGATATCCAATTAAAAGGATCAGGGCGAACACCCTTTTCCCGTCGTGGGGATGGACGCGCGTGGCTGGGGCCAGTGCTACGCGAATATCTGGTGTCCGAGGCGATGCACGCCATGGGCATTCCAACCACCCGCGCCTTGGCCGCGGTCAGCAGTGGTGATCCCGTTTATCGTGAAACAATCCTGCCCGGCGCCGTCCTGACCCGCATCGCGCGCAGTCACCTGCGCGTTGGGACGTTTCAATACTTTGCCCATCGACGGGATATTGAGGGATTACAAACACTGTTTACCTATGCCCGCGATCGCCATTATCCTGATGCGGAAACGCCCTTGGATTTCCTAAATTGCGTGATCGCGGCACAGGCACGATTGATCGCGAAATGGATGGGGGTTGGGTTTATTCATGGTGTGATGAATACAGACAATTGTTCTATTTCGGGGGAAACCATTGATTATGGGCCTTGCGCCTTTATGGATGCCTATCACCCGATGTGCGTCTTTTCCTCAATCGATCAAAATGCGCGTTATGCCTATGCCAATCAGCCTGACATCATTGTGTGGAATATGGCGCAGCTGGCGACATCGCTGGTGCCATTGATGCCTGATCAAGAGGACGCGGTTAAGGTATTTACAGAGACCATTCACGCCATGCCCCAGATGATCCAAAATGAATGGACCACAGTATTTGCCGCGAAATTGGGGGTTTCCGAGCCGACCGAAACAGATGCGCAATTGGCGCGTGATCTTCTGAACATTGCACAAAATCATAAAATGGATTTTACTATTTTATTTCATAATCTTATAGCGCAATGTGAAAGCATCACCGAAACTGAAAATGATGATCTAAATCAGTGGTTAAATCGCTGGCATTCTGAAACCTCAGGACGTCGCGATCCAGTGCTGATGCGCCAATCAAACCCGGCTGTCATCCCGCGTAATCATCAGGTTGAGGCCGTGATCACCGCAGCCGTAAATGGGGATTTCGCCCCGTTTCATGATATGTTAGGTGCGGTGACCCGACCGTTTGAAACGCGTGCTGATTACATGGCCGCGCCAAAACCGCATGAGGTGGTGCAGGCAACCTTTTGTGGCACCTAATTCTTCAAAACGGTTTCGCGACCATCAGACAGATGAAACACAACGCCCTGTCCACCGACTTGGCCCGCCATTTGTTCAAACGTCAGGTCAAGGTATAATCCACGCAGGACAAAGCCAACCATCCCATGGGTGACAATCACAGTTGGCTTTTGCAAGGACGCTAAAAAATTCAGCAATCGCGCTTTGAACACGTCATACCCCTCCCCGTTCGGGGATGAGAAGTAGGCGCTAAGCCATTCAACAGTATAGGGTTTGGCCATTCTGGGATCAGCATCAATGATATCTGATATATGAAGCCCCGCCCAATCGCCTGTATCCACCTCTCGCAACGCCGCATGCAGATCAGCGGTTCGGCTCACCCCTGCCAATGCGATTTCGGCAGTTGTTTTGGCGCGTCCCTGCGGGCTGGAATAGATATCGACTGTGGACCAATCCGAAATCACACGATCCAAAATTTTACCTTGATGCGCCGCCTGTTCGCGCCCCATGGCCGTCAGCGGTGAATCGTGCGGACCCTGAAATATGCCTTCTCGGTTCCACTCTGTTTCACCGTGGCGCAGGACGTATAGATCAGGATAGCGGGTCATGCACGTTTCCGATTGATCAGGATCAGCCCTAACGAGACGAGGATCAACGCACCCCATGTGCCCACACCGATGCGTTCGCCCAAAATACCCCAGCCCATGAACACCGCAAAAACGGGGGATAGAAAGCTGAACGAGGCAACGCCAGATGCGGAGTATTTCGCCACCAAATAAAACCACAACAAAAATCCAGCGAATGCCACGATCACCGTTTGGTACATCACCCCTGCCCAATGCAGCGTTGTGGGATCTG
>CAXACF010000050.1:0-8081 GCA_963967125.1 uncultured Rhodobacterales bacterium
GTTATCGTTGGTGTAATCCGCAGATACAAGCGGGCGCGTTTCGTACCCTAATATCCCGTTTAATTCGCCCTCAGCCGCTGCTTGGAACATCGCGTTTACCTCGTCAGCTGTCGTTTTCTGTGCAACCTCAAACACACAGTCCGTAAGTGACGCATTCAATAACGGAACACGCACAGCATGGCCGTTTAGTTTGCCCGTCAGTTCAGGGTAAATCAAAGTGATGGCTGTTGCAGATCCCGTTGTTGTCGGGATCAAGGAATTAAGCGCAGAGCGCGCGCGTCGCAAATCCTTGGCCGGGCGGTCGACGATCGTTTGGGTATTGGTCACATCATGAATGGTTGTAATTGACCCATGGCGTATTCCAAGATTTTCGTGGATCACCTTGACCACGGGGGCAAGGCAGTTCGTTGTACAACTGGCCGCTGTTATGATGTCATGGTGGTTTACATCGTAAATGTCATGATTGACGCCGTACACAATATTGGCTGCATTCCCGTCCTTCACAGGTGCAGAAACAACAACTTTTTTGACGCCTGCATCGAAATAACCCTGAATACGTTCCGCAGTTTTAAAATACCCTGTGCAGTCGATCACAACATCGACACCCGCCAAGGGCAGCGCATCGAGGGATTTTTCGCAAAACATCGGCAGGCGTGTTCCATTGACGGTAATCGACGTTGCATCATGCGAAAAATCTGCATCCCAGCGCCCATGAACCGTGTCGAATTCAAGCAGATGCGCATGCATTTCAGGCGTTCCCACAGAATCGTTCAAAAATGCGATTTCCGCACCAGATTCCAACAGCGGGCGCAGGATCAATTTTCCGATCCGGCCCAATCCATTCACTGCGTAAACTGTCATAATTCGGCTCCTTGGCGGTACGTATTGATGTTATGTGAATTGCAACGCAAATGTAACGCGGATGTGACAATTTCGAAAATCATCGAAATATCTTTTGAAATTGCTGATCTCGGCAAGTGCCGTTATGTTCCACGAGAGCAATCGTAAACGGCATTATGATATGATCGGCGCACCAACTTTGAAATTGGGTTTAATCGGCGACAACATCGCTGCGTCGCGCGCACCAGATTTGCATCGGATTGCGGGTCGGCTGAATAATATGGACGTCCAATACGACCGCCTAATCCCGAAAGAGTTGAACCAAACATTTGATCAGGTTTTCGACAGCTGCCCAGCTAACGGGTATCAGGCGCTTAACATCACTTATCCTTATAAAGAATACGTTGTTCCAAAGGTCGAAATAGACGATCCAATGGTGCGCGCCATCGCGGCGGTCAACACGGTCGTTTTCGATGGAACTTTGTCCAAGGCCTACAATACCGACTACACGGGTTTTATCGCAGCCTATGAACAGGTGCGCGCAAGCGCAGCTCCGGGTGTCTGCTGTTTAGTTGGTACAGGGGGCGTTGGACGCGCCTTGGCCTTTGGGTTGGTAAAGCTGGGGGCCGACGAAATTCGCCTGTTTGATCGTGACAGCGCTAAAGCGCGGCAATTAGAATATGATTTAAACGCCCTTGACCCCCAAACCGTCGTGACTGCCGTAGATGATTTGGATGTGGCAACAGCCAATTGTGATGGGCTGCTGAATGGGACACTGTTGGGAATGGTTGGCTATCCAGGATCGGCTTTTGAACCAAAGGCAATTGCCAACGCGGCCTGGGTTTTTGACGCTGTGTACACACCAATTGAAACCATGTTTTTACAAAGTGCTAAGGCCGCAGGTGCGCAGATCATTTCAGGGTACGAGCTGTTCTTCTTTCAGGGAGTGCATGCCTGGCGTCATTTTTCAGGTCGTGACGTGGATACGCAAAAGCTTCGTGCAGCCCTGTGATTTGCGCCGCTACGGTGTTCTTTAATCGTCCGTTTCCAATTCCGCTAAAATGATATCTATCGAAGTGCGCACCATACGCCACCGGACTGGTACAGAGTTGTTGTGGTCGAAATAAGCGTTCAACACCGAACCATCACAGATATAGATTTCACGCGCTTTTCCGATATAGCGATCCAACCAGAAATCCATGCGTGGAATGGCATAAATCCCCTCAACCAATGAGGCATCATAAATTCCTGAAATTGCCTGAACGCATTCAGATCGCGTTGCGTATTCAGACGATGACACCAATTCAGGGTAATCCGACTTCTCCGCGTCTATTAATTCGGCAAGCGATGGTTCAGGTTCGGGTTCCCCAACTTCTGGGAATAACTCTGCCTGTTCAGCCGCTTCGCGAGACACACCTTGATCCAACCCCAAGAGTTGTCCAAGGATATTTTGCGCAAATGCGCCCTGCCCAATTAGTAGGAAAACCGCAAAGACCGCTGCAAATCTATTCCACATGATACACCCATCGTTTTATTCAACAGATCGTCGAAGCACGTTGTGTATGCTTTCCCACACGCTGGCCTAGGGGATCAATCACCCCATCGGGATAGGATATTGGGTCAGACGTAGTCGCAGAACAAATACTACACCAAATTTTAGAAAGCAATTAAATCGAACATCAGGTCGCTTTTCACAAATCTATTTATCGAAAATAGTCGCAAACTGACGTGCCAACAATATGCAAACATCGTTGGTTGAAAACAATACTGATCACCCTGAGGAGAATTCGATGTCGCATCCTGATAACGCTGTCCCAAAAACTATGTCGGCAATGGTACTGAACGGAAATGGCGGCATGGATATGTATGAATGGCGCACAGATTGGCCAACGCCCACACCCGATGCGGATGACGTATTGATACGGGTTGCAGCCTGCGGGTTAAATAATACCGACGTGAACACACGCTCTGGCTGGTACTCCAAGGGTGTAAGCGAGGCGACAACCGGTGGTTCATACGATACCGTTTCGGATGAGGATCCAACATGGGGCGGCCGCCCGATCACATTTCCGCGCATTCAGGGGGCGGATATTTGCGGCCTGATTGTTGCCGTTGGTGCAAATGTTGATCCCGCCCGCATTGGCGAGCGCGTGATTACAGACAACTGGCTGCGCGATCCAGACGATCCTCTCAACATGGATAAAACGTATTATTTCGGGTCTGAATGCGATGGCGGTTTTGCACAATACGCTAAAATACCCGCGGCAAATGCATGGGCCGTAAATTCCGATTACAGCGATGCAGAGTTGGCAACGTTTAGTTGTTCATATTCCACGGCTGAGGGCATGTTGACCCGCGCCGATGTCAAAGAGGGAGACACCGTTTTGGTGCCGGGAGCATCGGGGGGTGTTGGCGGAGCATTGGTGCAATTGTCCAAATGCCGTGGTGCACGCGTGATTGCGATGGCATCAGAAAGCAAACATGATGCGGTGCGCGAACTGGGTGCGGATCTAATTTTGCCCCGTATGCCAGAAAACCTAAACGCCGTTTTAGCAAATGAAAAAATCACAGTTGTTGCAGATGTGGTGGGCGGGGCACATTGGGGCACCCTGATTGATCAGCTAGAGCGTGGCGGGCGATACGTCTGTTCTGGCGCAATTGCAGGCCCGATTGTTGATTTCGACCTGCGCACATTTTATCTGCGTGATCTGACATTTTTGGGATCGACAGTTATCGACCCAAAGGTCATGGGAAATTTGGTGAAACTGATCGAAAGTGGCGCAATCAAACCCGCCCTTGCCGCGACCTATCCGCTTTCTGAATTGGTGGCTGCGCAGACGGCCTTCATCGCCAAAAATCACTCTGGCAACATCGTGGTTCAACCCTAAGTCCTGAAATATCGTAGGTTCACATGAAAATTTCACGCATCGCTGTATACCAAGTCGATCTACCACTTGAGTATCCCTATTGGCTGTCTGGTGGACGGCTAAAATTTGAATGCCTTGACGCCACTTTGGTCAAGATTGAAACCGACGAAGGACATGTCGGTTGGGGTGAAGGAACACCGTGGGGGCATACTTATGTTCCCGCGCATGGCCCAGGTATTCGCGCAGGGATCGAAACCATGGCCCCATTTATCATGGGATTGGACCCGCGCCGCGTATTGGACGTGGAACGCGCTATGGATCTTGCTTTACCCGGACATCTTTATGCAAAATCGCCAATTGATATGGCCTGTTGGGACATCGCGGGGCAAAGCGCGGGCGTGCCGATCGCCGATCTGATGGGGGGCGGATCACGCACACCGAAACCAATCGCATCCTCAGTCGGGGCGAAAACCGTCGAGGAAACGCGCGAGGTTATGGACCGCTATCGTGCACGAGGATATATTGCCCATTCCGTGAAAATTGGTGGGGATGTTCAGCGTGACATTGCACGCATTCGGGACGTCGAAGAACATCGCCCAGAAAACGAAATCATCCTATACGATTGCAATCGTGGGTGGACACGTTGGCAGGCATTGCAAGTTATGCAGGCAACAACGGATCTCTGCGTCACGTTTGAACAGCCGTGCGAAACATTGGATGATATTGCAGCAATCCGCCCTCTGCATGGTGCTGCGGTCAGCGTCGATGAAACACTGGTTACACTACAAGATGGTGCGCGGATCGCGCGTGATGGGTTGGCCGAAGTGTTCGGAATAAAATTGAACCGCGTCGGCGGCCTGACAAAGGCCGCTCGCCTGCGCGATATCGCATTGGCCCATGGCATCGATATTTTTGTTATGGCAACAGGTGGCTCTGTCCTTGCTGATACCGAGGCACTGCATCTGTCCGCAACAATTCCTGATGCGAATATCCGCGCGATCTGGGCCTGTCAGGACATGTTAACCGTTGATATCGCGGATGGCCGTGGTCCACGAAACATCGATGGTCATCTGCATTTGCCCGAAAGTCCCGGACTGGGCGTTCATCCAGATGAAGCGTCCTTGGGACAGCCCGTGGCGGTATATACCGCGTAAAGAAAAGGCGCCTTTATTCATTCTGGCGATACGCAACCCTTAGCCGTCAAAATCAACGGTTTCTGTCAACCGCAAAGCTTGACCACGCAACTTAGCCAGCTCCATTAAGTTAACCTGATCAGGGTCAAAATCCCCCCAAGTTTGAACCAATGCACTTGCTTGGCTATCTGGGGCAACAGGATATTCATGATTGGCCTCGGCATAGATTTCTTGGGCTTTGGCCGATGTCAGAAACTCCATAAAGGCAATGGCATTTTCAGGATTAGGAGAATGTTTCGCCATTGCGACACCTGAAATGTTGATATGCGTGCCGCCGTTTTCAAAAGTGGGGAACAGAATTTGAACGCTTTCTGCCCATTCTTTTTGCTCTGCATCTGACAGCATGGCGCCCATGTAGTAGGTATTGCCAATTGAAATATCACACTCACCTGCCCAAATCGCCTTGACCTGTGCACGATCATTGCCTTGGGGTTTACGTGCCAAATTATCTTTAACGCCTTGCAACCACGCTTTGGCACCCTCTTCCCCGTGGTGATGAATAACCGCCGATGTCAACGCGACGTTGTAGGCATTTGTGCCCGAACGCGTGCAAATGCGCCCCTGCCACTTGGGATCGGCCAAATCTTCATAAGTTGTGACTTCGCCGTCGGCAACGCGGTCTTTACTGGCATAAATAATCCGCGCCCGTGTTGTCAGACCATACCAATGTCCATTTGGATCACGATAAAGCTCTGGCACATTTTGGGATAAGGTTGCGCTTTCTACTGGTTGCGTAAGGCCCTCATTTACCACCGCTGAAAGTCGCGAAATATCCACCGTCAGAACAACATCCGCAGGGCTGCGGCGACCTTCGGCCTTCATCCGCTCGACCATCCCTTTCTTAAGATAGGCAACATTCACATTGATTCCTGTCTCGGCTGTGAACGCATCTGTCAGTGGTTTGATCAATTCAGGCTGACGATACGAATAAACGTTTACATCTGCTGCCTGTGCGGCAGATGCAGCACACATAACAAACGCAGCAACCGTGGACGATAATTTCATTTTTTGTTCTCCTTAATTGCACTCCTTATCTATTTTCCGACAAATATTGTCAAGATTATATTTCCGATGATTTTTGTCGGATTAATTCACCTGTATTCGAATTCCGCTTTACAGCGTCTTATCTTTTTTATTCGCAAGGTCCCTTTTTGCTTGAATGACGTGCAAATTGCTCTATTGCTGCCTTTACCAACTGGTATCTGAGGCGAGTCAGCCGAGGATTTAAAAGGGAACATGGTGCGCATCCGTTGCAAATCCATGACTGCCCCCGCAACTGTAGGCGCTTGGGTGTTCTGCGTGTGCCACTGGATGAAAATCTGGGAAGGTGCAGATCACTAATAGGCGCAAGTCAGGAGACCTGCCATTGGGACTAAAATTCATCTGGGCGGGGTGTCCTAGTTGGTCAGACTTGTTAAATCGCGATGCGGTTCATGCGACGACCCTCCCCCATTAGGAGCATGCGATGAGCAGAAGTGCTGTTGAACAAGTGTTGGTAGATGATACCGTGATCCGCGATATCGCACAGCCGAAAAAAATTTCGCAGACTTGTTTGACAGAATTCAGTCAAATCACGCTTATGCTCTGCGCACTTGGCATTTCAGGCCTTTGCTGGGCCGTGATCATCAGCGTAATCTAGTGCTCCCAATCGCTTCCATAGAAAATCTATCCCTAGGGTTTGGCGATGTGACGCTGTTTAAAGACCTGAGCTGTAGCGTTGAACCTGGATCAATTTTGGCCGTCGTCGGCGCAAATGGGTCTGGCAAAAGCACATTTGTGAAAACACTATTGGGGCTACAATCCGCCATGGATGGACGTATTGTATGGCCAACAGGAAAGCCCTCGGAAATTGGGTATTTGGCGCAGCTTACAGAGTTTGACCGCCGCTTTCCCATTCGCGTGCGCGATCTTGCGGCAATGGGTGCATGGCAGGGTTTTAATCCGTTTGCAGGATTAAACAAAACGACGCGAAATCGCGTTGACGCAGCCCTTGAAATGGCGGGCATTCTTGATTTGGCAGATCAACCCCTACACGCATTATCGGGTGGGCAACTGCAACGCGCATTGTTTTCACGTGTCATAATGCAGGATGCGCCGCTGATTTTGTTGGATGAACCATTTTCAGCAGTCGATCAATATACCGAACAACATTTACTAAGCGTCATCGAAACTTGGCAAAGCGAAGGGCGGGCCGTGATCATGGTTTTACATGATTTATCTGCGGTGTTGGACCATTGCACGCATGCACTATTGTTGGGCAATGGACGGGCCAGTTTCGGAACGGTCAATGATATTCTGACCCCAGACCGATTGGTTGCCCAAGGTTACATGTCCTCTAGTCAGGCATCATGGATGTTTCGTGGACAAACGAACGGAGGCACGCGCTGATGTTTGATCTGATCACTGAAATGTTCAGCTATGCATTCATGCGCCGCGCGTTTGTGGTGACTACGGTCCTGTCAGCCTCTGTCGCGCCTGTTGGCGCATTTTTGGTTTTGCGCCGCCTATCGCTTGCAGGTGAAGCAATGGCACACGCCATTACACCTGGTGTTGTTATCGGTTTTGTGACGGCAGGTTTATCCGTGATGTCGCTGTTATTTGGCGGCCTGATCGCGGGTCTGGGGGTTGCAGTGCTGACGGCATATTTGGCGCGCAACACAATTTTGCGAAGCGACGCAAGCCTTGCTTCACTTTACCTAATCGCCTTGGCCGTCGGTATCTTCATCCTCTCGGCTGCTGGTTCGGCTGTTCCACTCAAAAGTTTTCTCTTCGGATCAATCCTTGGAGTTGATGAGGCGTCGATGATCTTGGTCGGCGGTGTTGCGACAGTCACCCTAGTGACATTCGCGCTGATCCTGCGTCCCTTGATCATGAGCACTTGTGATCCAGTCTTTTTTGAAAGCCAATTTAAACACCCTTGGATCGTGGATCAGGGTTTTATGTTTCTTTTGGTTCTAAACCTTTTGGCGGCATTCAAAACATTGGGAACACTGATGGCGGTGGGACTAATGATTTTGCCAGCCACGGCCGCACGATACTGGTCAGGTACAATTACAGCGCAACTGGGCCTTGGATTCATTTTCTCGCTACTCAGCTGCTGGTTGGGATTAACACTCTCATACGTGCTGCCCGAAACACCTTCGGGACCAGCGATCGTTCTGGTCGCTGGCGCAATCTTCAT
>CAXACF010000051.1:0-8010 GCA_963967125.1 uncultured Rhodobacterales bacterium
TTGCCATCAAATCCGAGATTGTCGATATAAAGAACTTCGTTGCCATTTTCGACGGTATAACTCACATCTCCAACACCACCAAATGAAATGGATGTCACGGTATTTTTCGATGTGTCTGTATTGCCCGAATTGTCGGTGTCATCTGTCGTGCCCGTGTTATTGTCGGATGTTTCGTCAGTCGTCGCAGTGTTTGAATCGGCTGCATTGTCAAAGGGATTGGTGCCCGCACCACCGCCACAGGATGCGACAAACATCGCAATACAAATTGGTCCTAGGATATTACGCATCACCGCTTTGCCTTTTTGGGTACGAAAAAAACATTGCAATGTCGAACTGTCAATAAGGATATAAAAATATACATAAGTATTAATCAATTTGTGGTGGATTAGTGCATATCGCGGTTTGCATGCTGATCATCCCAAGATATAGTAACGTCACTAATCCCAAATGGAGTCGCCCAATATGTCCCTGTCCCCCGAACAACTGGCCGAAATCGAACAGCTGCGCGAACAGCGTTCATCAACTCTTCGTGCGGTGAGTGAGGGTATGGAGGGGCATCTTTACACGGCCTATCCTGTTTTGGATCACGGGTTTGTTCGTGTCATCGATTACATGGGCGATGATGCCGCGATCTGCCAAGCGGCGCGGGTAAGTTATGGTAAGGGTACCAAATCTGTTCAAAATGACGAAGGCTTGATCCGCTATTTGATGCGTCATTGGCATTCGACACCGTTTGAGATGTGCGAGATTAAACTGCATGTGAAATTGCCCGTTTTCGTCGCGCGTCAGTGGATTCGCCACCGCACCGCGAATGTGAACGAATATTCCGCGCGCTACTCCATCTTGGATCGTGAATTTTATATCCCTGCACCTGAACACGTTGCGGCGCAGTCTGTGGTGAACAATCAGGGTCGTGGTGATATTCTAACAGGGGAAGAGGCCGCGCGTGTTTTGGAAATCCTAAAGGCGGACAGTGCACGTGCCTATGACAACTACGAAAGCATGATTTCACAGGATGGCCAGCAGGGATTGGCGCGTGAATTGGCGCGCATGAACCTACCTGCCAACATCTATACGCAATGGTATTGGAAGGTCGATCTGCATAATCTGTTGCATTTCCTCCGCTTGCGTGCCGATGCGCATGCCCAGTACGAAATCCGCGTATACGCAGAAGAAATGTGCAAAATCGTGGCTGATTGGGTTCCTTTCGCCTATCGCGCATTTGAAGATTACCGTATGGGCGGCGCGACCCTGTCCAGCGGCGCGTTGGATTGTGTCCGTCGTATGATCAAGGGCGAAGAGGTCACACAAGAAAATTCTGGCATGTCCGCAGGGGAATGGCGCGAATTCCAAACTGTTCTGAACGGTTAGTCGGTTTTAACGTCAACTTCTTGGGTCAACTGACCGTTTAAATCAAAGATCAGGATTTTGTTTTCATCGGTCACCACCGCAAACCAATCGTGGGTTTGGGTATAGGATATGGCGACTGTTCCAGCGGGCAGGGTGACCTGATCTGGGATCGCAAGTGCAGGCTGATTTAACCTAATGACAAGCAGGGCCGCGATGAGTACAACACCAACAATCATCACCACGGTCAACACAGTCACCAGTTGACGCAAAAAACGCAAGCCGGGCGGAAGTTCAAATTCTTCCATAGGGGATTTAATGTCGTCATTCATTGTTTCGTTCCAAATTCAAGCTGACCCGCCTAAACGTCTTGATAAAGCGCTTTCGCGCGATGTTCCAGAGGACGCTGACATTTCGCGATCACAGATTGTCCGCTTTCTGGAAAAGGGTGCAGTGCGCGTGGACGGGGTGGTTCAATCAGATGTGAAAGCCAAAGTTGCAGAAGGGCAATTGGTTGAAATCACCATACCAGAGGCAGTCGCAACCGAAACGCTGGCCCAGAACATTCCGCTAGATGTGATTTATGAAGACACAGATTTGATTGTGGTGAACAAACCCGCGGGCATGGTGGTGCATCCCGCACCTGGGTCGCCCGATCAAACCTTGGTCAATGCGTTGCTATATCATTGTGCTGATACATTGTCGGGCATTGGTGGGGAACGCCGCCCGGGTATCGTGCATCGCATTGATAAGGATACCAGCGGGCTATTGGTTGTCGCCAAAAACGATCAGGCGCATCATGGCCTTGCCGCCCAGTTCGAAGCGCATGCGGTAGAACGCTATTACCGCGCCCTGTGTTACGGGATCCCTGATGCAAATGATCCGCGCTTGCGGGGCGTCCGCGGGGTCAGTTTTGAACAAGGCAATATTATGAAGGTGTCAACGCATCTTGCGCGGCACAAAACCGACCGCCAGCGTCAGGCTGTGTTATTCGAAGGCGGGCGCCACGCCTTAACGCGTGTACGGATCGTGGAGCGTTATGGAACGCCTGAAACATTGGCACAGGTTGAATGTTGGTTGGAAACAGGGCGCACCCATCAAATTCGTGTGCACATGGCGCATGCTGGACATGGACTAATCGGCGATCCAGTTTACGGTGGCCGTCGCAAATTGGCCCAGAAATCATTTTCACCCGAGGCATTGAGTGCAATTTCTAGGTTCAATCGACAGGCATTGCATGCAGCAGTTTTAGGATTTGAACACCCTGTAACTGGCGAAAGTTTACGGTTTGAAGCGCCATTGCCAGAGGATTTTGAAACATTAATCAATCACATTTCATAATGTGAAATAGCATCCACACTAAAAAGTGAACTTTTCAGTACAGTGTCATCTTGAAATGGATCCTGTGAGTTCTTAACTTGATGTTAACAAGGTAAACATCAGGGAATGTCATGAGCAATTATGCAAATCTACCAGCACCAACACCCGAAGGGGGGTTGAGCCGTTATATGCAGGAAATTCGTAAATTTCCGATGCTGGATCCAGAAGAAGAATATATGTTGGCCAAGCGCTGGGTGGAAGAACAAGACACCCAAGCGGCACATAAAATGGTAACATCGCACCTGCGTTTGGCGGCCAAAATCGCGATGGGATATCGCGGTTATGGATTGCCACAGGCCGAAGTCATTTCTGAAGCGAACGTCGGCCTGATGCAGGCTGTAAAACGTTTTGACCCAGAAAAGGGGTTCCGTTTGGCTACCTATGCCATGTGGTGGATCCGCGCGAGCATTCAGGAATATATCCTGCGCAGCTGGTCATTGGTGAAAATGGGCACAACCAGCGCACAGAAAAAGTTATTCTTTAACTTGCGTAAAGCAAAGTCACGGATCGGTGCATTAGAAGAGGGTGATTTACGTCCCGAAAATGTCGCGCAAATCGCAAATGATTTGGGTGTGACAGAGGACGAAGTGATCTCAATGAACCGCCGCATGTCTGGGGGTGATGCATCCCTAAATGCGATGGTGTCAAATGATGGCGAAGGCGCGATGGAGTGGCAGGATTGGTTAGAGGATGAAGACGCAGATCAAGCCGGCGATTACGAAGAGCGCAATGAAATGGAACTTCGTCGTGAGTTGCTGTTTGCGGCAATGTCGGCTTTGAACGATCGAGAACGCGATATTTTGACCAAACGCCGGCTGTCTGAACCTGTGTCCACACTAGAAGACCTAAGTGCGGAATACAGCGTTTCGCGCGAACGGATCCGCCAAATTGAAGTGCGCGCATTTGAAAAACTGCAATTGCGCATGCGGGAATTGGCGGTTGAACGTGGAATGCTGAACGCCGCTTAATCCATCTTGGAAAAATTTATCGCTCAGGATACCCTTTCGAAAAAATCGAAAGGGTATTTTTATGTCAAAACCATTACGCTGGGGTATTCTGGGCGCTGCAAAATTTGCACGAGAGCATATGGCACCTGCAATGATGTTGGCCAAAGATACGGAGTTGGCGGCCCTTGCAACATCTTCTGCGGATAAGGCTGCGGCATTTACG
Organism: uncultured Rhodobacterales bacterium; assembly: GCA_963967125.1. Taxonomy (GTDB): domain Bacteria; phylum Pseudomonadota; class Alphaproteobacteria; order Rhodobacterales; family Rhodobacteraceae; genus HIMB11. The sequence goes on from CAXACF010000051.1 coordinate 3,898, forward strand.
TCGCTTCAACCATCGTTGCAGATACACAGTGATTATAATGCTTTGCTGAGTGACCCAGCGATTGATGCAGTTTACATTCCTTTACCCAACCACCTGCATGTTGAATGGGTTAAACGTGCAATTGAAGCAGGAAAACATGTTTTATGTGAAAAACCAATTGCGATGCAGGCGGGCGAAGTTGACGAATTGATCACTTTGCGTGACCGCTCTGACCTGTTGGTGGCAGAGGCGTATATGATCGTTCACCACCCCCAATGGCAGTACGCGAAAGCGCTGGTTGATGCGGGGGAAATCGGGACCGTGCAACAAATCGATACCGTGTTTTCTTATAACAACGCCGCAGACACGGGGAATATTCGTAACCGTGCCGAAACGGGGGGCGGGGGCCTGCGTGATATCGGGGTCTATACCCTTGGGTGCGCACGTTATGTGATGGGTGCCGAGTTTGACGCGTTTCACCACGTTGATCTACAGTTAGAAAACGATGTGGATGTTTGGGCGGGTGTTACAGGACGCATCGCAGATGTGCGCTATCACGGTGTCACATCCATGCGGATGGCACTGCGGCAATCTGTTAATATTCAGGGGGATCAGGGTGTAATCACATTGACGGCCCCGTTTAATCCAGGCGTCTATTCCCAAGCCGAGGTTCATGTGTCCAAGGGCGATATGACCGTGAAGACCAAACGCTTTCCAACGGCCAATCACTATGTGCATCAGTTGGAAAATTTCCAAAATTCTGTATCACATAGTGTTGCGTATCCTTGCCCACTTGAATTTTCGCGCGGAACGCAATCAGCGTTGGACAGAATTTTTGAAATGGCAAAATAAGGGCGCAGGCCCTTATTTGTTATTTTTGTCGATGAATTTAAGGACAAGGGGGCGGATGTTGTTCCGCCAGCTTTTCCCAGCAAAAATACCATAATGTCCCGCGCCCGGTTCTAGGTAATGGGATTTTTTGTTTTTGGCCAAGCCCGTGCACAAATCCAATGCTGCCACACATTGTCCGGGTGCCGAGATATCATCCTCTTCCCCTTCCACAGTCATCACAGCGACGGTGGTGATTTTTGAAATATCAACTTTGTGACCGTCCACGGTAAATTTGTTCAAGGCAATTTCGCGATTTTTGAAAACGCGATCCACCGTTGATAGATAAAATTCGGCCGTCATATCCATCACAGCCAAATATTCATCATAAAATTCGTTATGTTTGTCGTGATCACTTGCTTCACCGCGTGCGACGCGCATGATCTGTTCGTTAAACGCCTTGGAATGGGTTTCAGCGTTCATCGACATGAAAGATGTCAGCTGCAGTAGTCCAGGATAAACCGATCGCCCAACACCTGCGTATTTAAACCCCACGCGTTGGATCATGGTTTGTTCCAACTGTCCCATTGTCACCCGATGCCCAAAATCCGTGACATCTGTGGGTGCAGCATCTGGATCAATTGGTCCACCGATGAGTGTGAGGCTGCGCGGCTGCGCCTCTGGATGCAGTTCTGCCAAATAGGCTGTGGCAGCCAATGTCAGCGGTGCAGGTTGGCAGACGGCGATCACATGCGTATCAGGGCCCAGCTCCATCATGAAATCCATCAGGTATCGGGTATAATCCTCAACATCGAACTTGCCTGCGGAAACGGGTATATCGCGCGCGTTATGCCAATCCGTTACGTAAACTTCGCAATCTGGAATAAGGCTTTTGACGGTTTTGCGCAGCAAGGTTGCATAATGCCCGGACATTGGGGCAACCAACATAACCTTGCGCGGGGCTGCCTCACGCTCGGCAACTTCAAAATGTATCAAATCTCCGAAGGGGCGTTCAATAACCGTTTTAACATTTACAACATGATCACGCCCATCCTGACAGGTGAAGGAATCTAGCCCCCAGTCTGGTTTGACAACCATGCGTTCAAATGATCGCTCGGTCACTTCGCCCCATGCTGCCATCCATTGCACGAACGGATTAGGAACCATTGCGAATGCGGGATAAGATGCGAAACTTTTCGCGGTTGCGCCCATCCATTGATTGGTATTTCGCATCGTTTCCATGATGTCATAGCTTGCCATATGGCGCATGGGATCGTCCTCGTTCCTGCCTCTTTCCGTCGCACATATTGAACGAGTCTTGGACAACGCGATCAAAATTGTTATGCTGCATAGCAGAAAGAATAAGTGGAAATTTTTGAAATGACAACCGAAGATAACGAAAGTGCTGTTATCCCAGAGGTATTAAAGCAGAATATTGAAACACTTGAAGAGCTGAACCAGCGTTTTGTTTCTGTGCTGCAGAATAAAAAACAAATCAATCCTTCTTTAAGCGGTCCTGGCCAAGATTTAATGGTCAAAGCATCGCAAGCTTATTGGTCAAACTTAATGGAAAACCCAGTGAATCTGATGGAAAAGCAGATTTCATATTGGGGTAAAACACTGGAATATTTTGTCGAAGCGCAACATGCGCTTGCCCAGGGCCAGTTTCAAATCCCACAAGCGGACGGAAAACCGGATCGTCGATTTACGCACGAAATGTGGTCATCGAACCCCTACTTTAATTTTGTAAAAGAACATTATTTGCGCACCGCTGATCTGATCAATTCGGCAATCTCTGAATTGGAGGGGATGGAGCCAAAGGAAAAGCGTCGGTTAGAATTTTTCACACGTCAAATCGTGGATATGATGTCGCCCACCAATTTTTTGGCGACAAATCCCGATGCGCTTGAACGTGCAATGGAAACCCAAGGTCAATCATTGATTGATGGGATGCAAAACTTGATCGCTGATCTAGAGGCGAATGAAGGTGAACTGGTTGTTCGCTTAGCTGATGAATCCGCGTTCGAAGTTGGCGGCAACATTGCAACCGCGAAGGGCAGTGTGGTTTTTCGCAACGAAATGTTGGAGTTAATCCAATACGCGCCAACGACAGAAACGGTGCACGAAACCCCAATCATTATGTTCCCTCCTTGGATCAACAAATATTACATTCTTGATTTAAAGGAACAGAACAGTTTGATCCGTTGGGTCGTTGATCGGGGGTATACATTATTCGTCGTGTCATGGGTGAACCCCGATGCCAGCTATGCTGACATTGGCATGGAAAATTATATTGAAAATGGGTACCTAAAATCGATTGAAGTTGTGAAAGAGATCACGGATCAACCTCAGGTCAATGCCATTGGATATTGTATTGCGGGGACGACCTTGGCGCTGACGCTGTCATTGTTGAAGCAGCGCAAAGACGACAGTGTGAAGTCAGCAACCTTTTTCACAGCGCTTACAGATTTTTCTGAACAGCGCGAATTTACCCCATTCTTGCAGAATGATTTCATCGATGCGATTGAAGATGAGATTAATGACAAAGGTATATTGGAAAGCTTTATCATGGCGCGCACCTTTAGTTTCCTGCGTGCCAATGATCTGGTTTATGGTCCCGCCGTCAAAAGTTACATGATGGGCGAAGCCCCCCCTGCGTTTGATCTACTATACTGGAACGGCGATGGGTCGAGTTTGCCGGGAAAGATGGCGATCCAATATTTGCGTGGCCTATGTCAGGACAATAAATTTGCCTCTGGCGAATTTGAACTGATGGGGCATACATTGAAACTCTCGGACGTTGATGTGCCCTTGTGTTCGGTTGCCTGCGAAACGGATCACATCGCCGCATGGCCAGATTGTTACCGTGGGGTGCAAAACATGGGCAGCAGCGATAAGACATTCATTTTGTCTGAGTCTGGCCATATCGCAGGCATTGTAAATCCACCCAGTAAGAAAAAATATGGTCACTATACTTTGGACGATTTGGGATTGGATGCAGATGACTGGAAAGAGGGTGCATCCTTTAACGAAGGCAGTTGGTGGCCACGTTGGAATGATTGGATTTCACCGCGCTCTGGCGACCAAGTTCCCGCGCGCATCCCCGGAAGTGGATCATTCAAAGCGATTTGTGATGCACCAGGTACCTATGTTTTACGCAGATCGCATGTGTAATGTGAATTTTTTGTAAAATATGCTGCATTGCAGAAAAAAGACTTGCAATGCTGCGCTGCAGCATATATATCTTGGTCAAGCGCAAGATGGTCTTGTGTAACGTGAAAGGAATTTCCGATGACCAAAGTAGAA
>CAXACF010000052.1:0-8003 GCA_963967125.1 uncultured Rhodobacterales bacterium
TTGCCATCTACGTCGATACAATTTTCGCCTTTGTAAACTATGTCTCAGGCGGCGGTGTTTGGGATCCATCCATTCGCGGGATATATGAAATTCCTGCTGAATTAAAATTGGATGATGTGATCACGGCGGTCACCCTTTCCCTTGGGCTAAGCTTTGGGGTTACCTATTTCCCAGCACGCCGCGCAGCACGCATGAACCCAGTTGAGGCGCTCCGCTATGAGTGATGTTGTCCTTGAACTCCGGGGGATCCATAAATCCTATAATCACGGCGCGCCGAACGCGCTTCGCGTTCTAGAAGATGTGAACGTCACCCTACATAAGGGGCAGATCAGTGCGCTGGTTGCGCCATCTGGTGCGGGTAAATCCACATTGCTTCATATTGCTGGCCTCTTGGATACCCCCGATCAGGGCGACGTGTATTTGCACGGGTCGGCGATTGGCATGGCTGGTGATCGCCGGCGCACCGCAGCCAGACGTCAGGACATTGGATTTGTCTATCAATTCCATCATCTATTGCCCGAATTCAGCGCGTTGGAAAATATCATCCTACCGCAGTTGGCCGATGGCGTGAATTCCACCATCGCGAAAAAGCGTGCGGGCGATCTGTTGGACATGGTCGGATTGGGCGCGCGGGCGGATCATCGCCCCTCACAATTATCAGGGGGCGAACAGCAACGTGTGGCGCTGTGCCGTGCCTTGGCCAATAATCCAAGCACTCTGCTAGCTGATGAACCGACAGGAAACCTGGATGAGGCGACATCAGATCAGGTGTTTGAACTAATCCTGGAAATTGCGCGGGAAACGGGTCTGTGTGCATTGATCGCAACACATAACCCCAATCTGGCCGCAAAAATGGATCGAACCCTACGCCTTCAGGACCGTCGCCTGCATCAGGAATAGTATTTTTTGTAAAGTTCTTCGGGTGTTTTCCCCAATAAAAATTGAAACAGCAGGGTGAGGTTTCGAAGCCCACGGCGCAACCATCCCTGCGCGATATATTTGTCAGCGCTCGTGGTGATCGTGATCGGCAAGGCGGTCAAACGACGCCTTAATTTATGCGCAAGGATGACATCCTCCATCAGCGGCACAGTTGGATAACCCCCTGTAGAGGCGAGTAGGTTTTTGTGTATCAGGATGCCCTGATCTCCGTAAGGCAACGCGAAAATTTTGGATCGTAGGTTTGCCCATTTCGCCACCCACCATGCGGCAAAACCAACTGCATCGAATTGCAGTTGAAAATAGTAGGCCCGTTTAGGATCTGGTGCCGTCGGGATCAATTCCACCCATCCTTGGGACAAACGCGAGTCTGCATGCAGGATCAAAACCCAATCGCATTTGCAGGCGGATACACCTGCGAAAATCTGCCCCCCCCGCGATGGCGTTGTCTCTAAAAATGTCGCACCAACCTCTTTGGCAATGTCGACGGTCGCATCATTTGACCCACCATCCACAATCACCAAGTCACCTATCACGCCCGCGAATACGCCCTCCATCAAACTTTCAAGTGTTGATGGCAGGACCTGTTCCGCATTCAGAGTTGGGATTACGACACTAAGTTTTTGTGACATCTCTTTCCAATCAAATGGTTGGTCCTTATATGTGATGAACCAATTAGCATAAGAATGGTAGAAAAATGCAACGCAAGGTGTTTCGAATTTCTGGTACAGATGCCCGCAGATTCCTGCAAAACTTGATCACCAACGACGTCAAACGATTGGATACTGGTCCAGTTTATTCCGCCCTTCTGACACCGCAGGGCAAATTCTTTGCTGATTTTTTCCTGATCCCAGGGGGCAATGATGTTCTGCTGGATGTCGATGCGGATGCCTCAACCACACTGATCCCACGGTTGAACATGTACAAACTGCGGGCAGACGTCACAATTTCGGAAACCGATTTGATTGTTTCTCGCGGCTTAGAAAATGCACCAGAAGGCGCAGTTGCAGATCCACGAGATGCCAACCTTGGGTGGCGTTATTATGGTGCTGAGGATCTGGGTACGGATACGGTCGATTGGGATGCCTTGCGCGTTGACCATAAAATTCCCGAAATGGGCCGTGAACTTGATGCTGAAAGCTATATCCTTGAAATGGGGTTCGAAGGATTAAATGGCGTTGATTTTAGAAAGGGCTGTTATGTCGGCCAAGAGGTGACCGCGCGCATGAAGCACAAAACCGAACTACGAAAAGGTTTGGTGCGATTGGTTGGTGACGCTGACATTCCCGAAAACGCTGACGTCATTTCAAATGGTAAGGTCATTGGGCGTACGCATACAAGCGCCGGGAAACGCGCACTTGCCTATTTACGGTATGATCGTGCGGATGGTGACATCAGCGTTAATGACATTCCTGTCACGTGGCAGAAATAAACGTGGGCCTTTCGGCCCACAAATATGTCGCCTAAGCGCGCTCGGAATAATCCATCGTTTCTGTGTTTACGACGATGTCTTCGTCCTGTGCGATAAAGGGTGGCACCATAACCTTGACACCGTTGTCCAAGATCGCTGGTTTAAAACTATTGGCGGCCGTTTGGCCTTTGACCACTGGCTCTGTTTCAACAACTTTGCATGTGACTTTTTGGGGTAGGGTCGCGTTCAGCGCTTCTTCATCGTAAAATTCAACAACAATGGTCATGCCATCTTGAAGGAATGGACGACGTTCGCCCAACAGATCAGCCGGCAGTTCGATTTGTTCATATGTTTCTGTGTCCATGAACACCAACATGCCATCGGATTCATAAAGAAACTGTTGGTCCTTTTGCTCAAGACGGACACGCTCAACTTTATCGGCGCTCCGGAAGCGTTCATTCAGTTTGGAACCATTGCGCAAATTGCGCAATTCAACCTGCGCAAATGCACCGCCCTTGCCTGGTTTTACGTGATCAACTTTCACTGCGGCCCAAAGACCACCATCATGTTCTAACACATTTCCTGGACGAATTTCGTTTCCGTTGATTTTTGGCATCCGAAGGTCCCCGTTCAAACGTTGAATTTAAATCTTTCGCCCCTATATCTGGTAGACCAATAGTTGGCAAGCGCGCTTATCTGCGGACAAGGTATGCAAATTCAGCATGACAGTTATGCAAAATAAGCCTACCCGAATCGTTTTTTTTCGGGCATAAGCATCGCTACGCCAAAATGACAAGATACAAAAGGACGACGAGATGGTTGATTTCGTTGATGCAACTGCATTTAACGCTGAACAAGGTAACCGCGCCCGCAAACTGTTTGCGGCAGTGGTATTGGCAGCATTGGACGATGCAATTGCGGACGATAAGAAATACGGCAACGGCCCAGACCAAATCGCGCGTTGGGCGCGGTCTCGCGATGGGCGAGAAGTGTTGTCCTGTGCAGGCATTGATCCGAATGAACGGGTTGTTGCAGGATTGATGGAGTTCGTGGAAAAAGGTGTACGTACATCTGTCGCGCTGTCACGCGAAGAAAGCGAACGCCGTCACGCGGCACAACAAGCCGAAGCTGCATAAGCACAACACACAACAGAGTTAATGGGCGCGGACTTTGGTCCGCGCTTTTTATTTTTGACTTTCGTCGAGTGCCGCTTTTATTTCACGCTGAACCATCTGACGTATTTTTGCAGTAATCTTTTCGCCCAGATGTCCCTTTAATTCTTCGCGGACGATCTTGGCCACGATCTCTCGCAACGCGTCCATTTCTTCATCGTTTAGGGGTTCAACATCCGTCCGTGCTACGGGCTCGTCAATGACCTGTGACACTGTTTTGTCAAACTCATCACGCGCAGCATCTGCAACACGCTCCCAATCAAGGGTTGCTGTAACACCGCCTGCGTAATCACTATCGTCAACGCCGTCTGGTTCCCACTCATCATCAGTGCGTGCAATGATTTCTTCCAATTGGGTAACTTTGGCCTCAAGCGAATGGGACAACACCAAGGGTCGCGGTGCACGTGGCTTTGGGTCAAGCCCTACGCGTTGCGCTGGTGTCAAAACCAATTTCGCGCCTTCATTTTGCGCAGGCTCTTCCGACACAATGCGTTTAAGCGATGACAGAAGTTCGTCTGCCGCTTTTTGTTCTATTGATCCAGACATTCAGTGATTAACCCAACTTTCCAGCATTAAGATACCTTTCAATGCGGGTTTTCACAACACACAAGGTTATTTCTGGCCCAGTACCTTTAAAACGCGGTCCAAGGCTTTGCCTTGATCGCTGGCCGCTGGGGCGTTTTTGACATGGTTATAATATGCCGCCGGATCATATTTTTGCACAGGCAAATTCAGATGGTCCACGGTCAATTGCCCCATTTGCGCCAATAGACGGTAGGCTGCAACCTGTTCATCAGCCAAGGCGGAAATGAGGCTGGCCTTGGCGTTTAACAGGTCTTGTTCTGCATTCAACACGTCCAACGTGGTCCGTGCGCCCAATGTCGCCTCTTCTTTGGTGCCGTCAAAGGCGACTTGTGAGGCGCGAATTTGCTCTTCCGTTGCCTTGCGACTGGCACGTGCCATATCCAACAGGGCATATGAGGTTGCGGTTGCCTGCTCAATCTGGCGCTTGCTGACATGTAGGTTCGCAACCTGTGCTTCTTTCTGTGCTTGCGCTTTGCGGATGACAGACGGGATATTTCCACCTGTATAGATCGGACCTCTGATATTAAGTGAAATCGACCCAGGCTCTGTTGCTTTCAAACTGTTCGTACTGGCAATTCCATAGGACCCCCCGATCGTCGCGGTTGGTCCACTGGCTGTTTTGGCACGTGCAATGTTCAGATCTGCTGCTTTGATCGTATGCTGAATTTGACGCATCGCTGGATGATGGCGCACAGCAACCGACTGTGCCGCTGCAACAGAAGCGGGCAGTTTCGGCAGGCTGGGCGGTGTGGATAGGCCATTGGCATTAACACCAACCGCTTGCTTATATCGAGCTTTGGCTTGTTGTAGCGCACCTTTAGCGGCCTCAAGCTGCGCAAGGGATGACGCCAATCGCGCCTCTGCCAAGGCTACATCGGTTTTTGTAACTTCGCCCACATCAAACCGATCTTGCGCGGCCCGCAGTTCTTCTTGGATCACGCGCAAGTTATTTTGACGAAGGGCAACTGTTTCCGTTTCGCGGCGCACATCCATATAGGCCTGCACAGCGTCCAACAAAACGTTCTGCTCAACTGAAATCAACGATTGGCGCGTCGCTAAAACGGTTTCTTTGGCGGCTTCGATTGCGAATTTATTCGCACCACCGTCATAAATTGTCATTTCTGCAGACAGCGCCAAAGACCGCGATGTGCTATCCGTATTCACCAACGCACCCGTTGCAGGCGAAAGAGACCTGCCAAAGTTGTGCGTGATCCCAGCGCTCCAATTGAATACGGGACGCAGGGTTGCAACAGCTTGTGCAACATCCTCGTCCGCGGCGCGCAAAACGGCGCGATTTTGTTCCAGCAGGCCAGAATTATTGTAGGCTTTGGTCAATGCCTGACGAAGCGTATCTGCGGAAACGGCCCCTGCCCCAACGATCAACGCGGATACCGCAAGTACCGATAATTTCATTCCAAAGCGCATTCGCATCATTTCAAACCTTTTTCAAAATCACCTGACAGAAATGCGCCAAGCCTCTCGTTACAATGTAAACGCCCGATGACGTTGAAACCCATCTAATGTTGGAGCCCCTGCATTAAAAGATGCGCGCCAATCCATACGTTCGTCAAGCTTGTATCCAATTTTAACAGTCCCAAGCGCACCTTCTGCGAACAGACATGCGATTTTGCCACCATCTTTTAGCTGTGCCAACACCGTATCAGGTACGTGTTCAACCGCGCCTTGGATCAGAATAACGTCATAGGGTCCGTGTTCTGCGGCACCCTCTGCCAACTCGCCTAAATGCGGAATGACATTGTCGGCACCAAAATCGCCCAATGCTTCGCTTGCTTCATCAAAACGTGTCTGATCATTCTCAACCGCAACAACAGCTTCGCCCAGTTGCGATAAAACTGCCGCTGAATATCCAAGCCCCATGCCGATATCCAAAACAAAATCGGTCGGCTGGATATCCAATGCATCCAACATTTTCGCAAATGTACGCGGATCTAGGATCGTACGATTGCCGCCCAGATCAATGTTATCCCCCATATAGGCCGCCTCGCGTTTGTCACGCGGTACGAAATTTTCGCGCGGCACAGAAAGCATTGCGGAAATGATTGGGAATTTGGTCACGTCTGATGGGCGAATTTGCGTATCAACCATCATTGTGCGGCGGGTTGCGTAATCTGTCATGTCAAACTCTCATGAAAGCGTCGTATCGCTTGCTTCTTGCCATAGATAAACGACATGGGCAATGGCAGCGTTAGGAAGATTTTAATCGCCCTGCCGCAAATGCCGACAGGGCCAACATGAATGCAGCAATGCTTAAACACGCACTCACGCCACCCATTTGATAGCTTATCCCAGACAAAAGCGTTCCCACTAAACGCCCAGATGCATTTGCCATGTAATAGAAACCAACATCCATCGTGACGCGCGATCCCGTACTGAATTCTAGGATAAGGTAGGAGTGAAGGGATGAGTTTACGGCAAAGATCGCGCCAAACAACAAAAGTGCGATCACAACAACAGTGGCGTTCAGCGTTGTCGCATCGGGACGCATGTACAAAAATACCGATAGGCCAAGTGGTACAATCATCAGCATCCAAGCCCAACGTGCGGCATCCTGGATAAGAGCACCAGAACCGCGCGTGGATGCGCGCAGAATTCTATGGGCATTGCCCTGCACCAATCCATAAAGCATGATCCAAATTGCCATAAACCCACCGATTAGGAAAAAGGCATTTCGATTTCCCTCGGTACTGCTGTCAGATAAAACCGCATAAAAGTAGATTGGGATCCCAACAACAAACCACACATCCCGCGCCCCAAACAAAAATACACGCGCCAGCGATAGCCAATTTACATTCGCATTTTTGGACAGGACTTCTTTGAATTTTGCGTCCTTGCGGCCCGTGGGTAAGCCACTTGGCATGCGCAGGATCAAAACCAACAAAATGAACCCCAAGAATAAGGCCATTCCTTGGATTACCGCGTGAAAACCGAATGCCCCCAGCGCCACGGCACCTACAAAAAACCCCGCCCCTTTCACTGCATTCTTAGAGCCCGTCAAAATAGCGACCCAACGGAATAATCCACCCTCAGACTTAGGCGCCAAAAGCTTCACCGCGGACTTGGCGCTCATCTTGGACAGATCTTTGGCAACTCCTGACAAGCCTTGCGCAAACATAACATAGGCGACAGAGGCCCAAATCGTCCAATCTGGCGACAGTTGCAGAAGTGCGACCAGTGCAATGATTTGCAATGCCAAACCCGCATAAAGCGTTGAGGACAATCCAAAACGCGCTGCAATCCATCCAGCGCTAAGGTTCGTGATGATGCCCGCAATTTCATAAAGCACGAACAAATAGGCCAATTGCACAGGCGAAAAACCCAAAGTGTGAAAGTGCAACAACACAAGCATGCGCAACGCACCATCGGACAACATAAACGCCCAATAGGCAGCTGTTACTGCGATGTATGCCGCCATGCCATTGGGTTTGCTCATTTTGACAATGACTTTCCAACCATTAGGGCCACATCCACCAAGCGATATGCATATCCCATTTCATTATCATACCACGCATAAACTTTGACTTGCGTTCCGTTCACTACCATGGTGCTGGGCGCATCGATGATCGAAGAACGGATGTCGTTGGTGTAATCCGCAGAAACAAGTGGGCGTGTTTCATACCCCAATATCCCGTTTAATTCCCCCTCAGCCGCCGCTTTGAACATTGCGTTCACCTCTTCAGCGGTTGTTTCCCGCGCAACCTCAAACACACAATCCGTGAGTGACGCATTCAATAAAGGAACACGCACGGCATGGCCGTTGAGTTTGCCCATCAGTTCAGGGTAAATCAATGTGATGGCTGTTGCAGATCCTGTTGTTGTCGGGATTAAGGAATTAAGCGCAGAGCGCGCGCGCCGCAAATCCTTGGCTGGGCGATCGACGA
>CAXACF010000053.1:0-7990 GCA_963967125.1 uncultured Rhodobacterales bacterium
GGGTGCCAAAACAATGGTTTCTGCCACAGGTGGATTTTCCATCGCTGCGACCTGTGTCACATTCAAACCCTGATTTTCTGTCGCTTTTCCACCTGGATTTTCAGGCGCTTCGCGCATGGGCGTGATCTGTGCCGATACAACGGGGATTTGCGTGACATCGCGCGATGCGATGCTAAAGGCCCAGTAAACACCGCCTGCCAAAAGGGCCACACTGACCCCAGTGCCCAACCAATGTATTATCGAGCCTACTGATAAAGAATGCTGATCTGCGCCAGCCTGTGACGCATTTGAATAAAACTGCTCTGCCATCTCGTCCTCAAGGTGTTGCCCTGATAACCCCAGACAGCGATGCAGATTTTAGCGCATTTCTTCTGCTGGAGTTACCCCTAGAATACCAAGACCTGCGGAAATAACAACAGAAACGGCACGGACAAGCGAAATTTTCGCCTGTGTTGTGGTTTCATCGCCCTCTTGGACAAAGCGTAAGGCGACCTCATCATTGCCACGGTTCCACAGGCTGTGCAGATCGCTTGCCAATTCATAAAGGTAAAATGCAACCCGATGTGGTTCGTTGGTACGTGCCGCAATTTCCACCAAACGCGGCCATTCCGCCAATTTGCGCGCAACGCCCAATTCCGCGTCATGCGCCAATCCTGAACGATCCGCGGCCGATAATGCCGCATCCGACACATCCATGCCCAGCTCCGTTGCTTTGCGCAAAACGGAATGCACACGGGCGTTGGCGTATTGCACATAAAACACGGGGTTGTCACGACTTTGTTCCAGAACCTTGTCGAAATCAAAATCCAACGGCGCATCGTTTTTGCGCGTCAACATCACAAAACGCGTCACATCAGGGCCCACCTGATCCACCACATCGCGCAGGGTAACAAAAGTGCCCGCCCGTTTGGACATTTTAAAGGGTTCGCCATTTTTGAACAGCTTCACCAATTGCGTCAGTTTAATATCAAGCGGGGTTTTCCCATCAGAAAGCGCAGAAACAGCGGCCTTCATCCGTTTGACATATCCGCCATGATCCGCACCAAAGACATCAATCAATAGGTCGAAATTCCGTTCAACCTTATCAAAGTGATAGGCGATATCAGGGGCGAAATATGTCCAACTGCCGTCTGATTTTTGCACAGGACGGTCCACATCATCCCCATGTTCGGTTGATTTGAACAGGGTTTGTTCGCGTGGCTCCCAATCCTCGGGCTTTTTCCCCTTGGGTGGTTCCAGCACACCTTCGTAAATCAAGCCCTTGCTGCGGAGGCTATCAATCGCACTTTCAATCAGGCCCGTGCCATAAAGGGATTTTTCACTAAAGAAATGATCCATTTTGACGCCCAAAACGCCCAAATCTTCGCGGATCAATTCCATCATCGCAGCGGTTGCAAATTCACGAATTTCGGCCAACCAAACATCTTCGCTCTGATTGACATAGGCATCGCCCACTTTGTCCTTTAGCGCCTGACCAACTGGGATCAAGTAATCACCGGGATATGTGCCATCTTCAAACGCGACGTCCTGACCATGCGCCTCAAGATAGCGCAAATAAACAGAGCGCGCCAAAACATCGACCTGTGCGCCGCCATCATTGATATAATATTCGCGCGTGACGTCATAGCCTGCGTAATCCAACAGGCTGGCCAAGGCATCGCCAAAAACCGCGCCACGGGTATGACCAACATGCAGCGGCCCTGTTGGGTTCGCTGATACGTATTCCACGTTCACGCGCCGTCCCTGCCCCATGTCCGAACGACCATAGGTTTGTGGGTTGGCAAGAACCGTTGAAACAACACCTTGCCATGTGTCCGCGCCCAAACGCATGTTCAAAAATCCAGGTCCTGCAACCTCGGCCACCGTCACGCGTGGGTCGCTGGCCAAATGTGTTGCCAATTTTTCTGCGATATCACGCGGTTTCAACTTGGCAGGTTTTGCCAAAACCATCGCTGCGTTTGTGGCCATGTCCCCATGCAACGCATCCCGCGGGGGTTCCACGGTGACATTTTTAAAATCCAACCCTTCGGGCAGATCCCCTGCGGCGACCATGGCATTCAGGCAATCAATCACCAATGCACGAATATCAGAAAACAGGTTCATAACAGCTATCCTTTGTCTTGGGGGCGGTTTATCACGCCGTGGCCCAAGGTCAATGCAGGATTGTGTCCTTTGGTGCGCCCTGCCTGTCTGGATCGGCGGTTAAGGGTGGTGAGAAATGCAAAATGCGCATTCCATCGGCGCTGGTCAGCTTTTCCAAGTCTGGGGCAAGTTTCAGCCGCGCTTTGTCGTCCAATGTTGCGACAATCACCGCCTCGGGCCTGTCATGTCGAAAACGCTCTATTGGATATTCGGTGCTGATCCGTGTGACGCCCATCCGCCAATCCAGTAGGATTTTGTCCAAACTACTTGAATAGGTTTCATCCCCCAAAAACGCGCGACCCCCAAGGGTTGAGGGCAATTCATGGCGGCTGCTGTGCTCGCGATCACGGCGCAGTTGGAATATGTTGTTGCGCCCAAATTCCGGGGCCAAATCCGTTGTGACAAGGGTGTTGTAGGCCTCATTCTCGCTCAGCGCGATTGTGTAATCATACCTGTGCAATTCCAGCATATGTTCTGCCGCTTCGGATAAAACATCACCGTAAAAGACAGGCACGTCCAAATCACGGGCACTGCGCAAATTTCGGTGGTTGGTGTCGGAAATCACAACAGGCACATCCAAATCACGCAGAAGCGCCCCAAGTTGCGTACCCAAACTGGTCCCCCCAACGATCAAAACACCAGGCGCATCCCCGCCTGACAACCCCAAGGCCCGCGCCACAGGGGTTAATGTAAACCCATGCAACACAACAGTCACCGCCACCAATCCAAAGGCCAGCGGTGCCATCATCGCGCCATCTGCGATGCCCAAGGCGACTAAGCGTTCCCCAAACAATCCCGCCACAGCGACCAACACAACACCACGTGGGCCTGTGAATGCCACCAATGTGCGTTCGCTTCGTGGGATTTTTGTTCCCACTAGGGACAGGTAAACCGTAAGAGGACGCGCCAAAAGGATGATTGCCGCGATAAAGGCCAAGGCGCGCAGATCGAGCGCTATGATTGAGCCCAAATCAATTGAGGCGGCCAAAAGGACGAAAACACCTGACACCAACAGAACCGTGGCGTGTTCTTTGAAACGGCGCAGCTCCTCATAAGACGGCAGATTTGCATTCGCAATCCAAACGCCCATGATGGTCACAGCCAACAGTCCGCTTTCGTGCTGGAGCGCATTTGAGCCTGCGAAAACACCAAGTAAAACAACGAACAACACAGGGACCTTCATGTATTCAGGCACCCATCCGCGTTTGAACGCTTGGGCAATGCCATAGCCACCCGCAACACCCGCAGCGCTTGAGACAATCAATCCGATGATCAGTTGAACCGCCGCCTCACCCACAGTGGATGCGGCAACGCTGACCACGATCACCTCATAGGCCAGAACCGCTGCCAGTGCGCCGATGGGATCGTTTACAATGGCCTCCCACTGAAGCAGGGCCGCGGGACGATGGGACAGTTTCGCCTGTCGCAACAGCGGCGCAATCACTGTTGGACCTGTGACAATCATGATCCCGCCGAACACAGCCGCGACCGCCCAACTGACCCCTGCAACATAATGAAGGGCAAGGGCCGATGTGATCCAACCAAGGGGTGCGCCCACCAGAACAAGGCGCGTAACCCCCTGCGATGCATCACGCAGCTGATGAAAGTTTAATGTCAGGCCACCTTCAAACAGAATAACAGCAACCGCGATGGATATAATGGGCGTCATCAAATCGCCAAGTGCGGCCTTGGGATCAAGCACACCTAACAGTGGCCCCGCCAATAATCCGATGCCCAACATCAGGACAATCGCAGGCACACGCAGACGCCATGCGACCCACTGCGCGCCCACACCCAACACGCCAATCGTTGCCAGTTGCATTACTGGATCAACGGCCAAATTCCCTGCCGCCATAATCGCATCCCTATCTCTTACCTGATTAAGAGTTTAACAGCTGTTCATATTGCTGCAAGGCAAAGCGATCTGTCATACCCGCAATATAGTCACATACCACCCGTGCGATGGTTTGTTCGTCTGGGGAATGGGCAAATTCAACCTGCCATTCCATGGGCAGTAAATAGGGTTTTTCCATGAAATAGGGGAACAAGGCACGCACCTTGGCGCTGACATCCTTGCGCATGGCGACGACACTGGGCGCGCGGTACATGCGGGTGAACAGGAACGTGCGCACCTGTTTCAAATCAGCCCAAAGATCTGATGAAAACTGCGCCATGGGGCGCCCCGCCATGCGAATATCCTGGGCCGATTGGGGATCAAGGTTGACAAGGTTGTCGCGCGTCACCCGCAAGACATCCTCGACCATCACACCAAAGAACCGACGCAAGGCCTCATTTCGGCGGCGGCGCAGGTCCAAATCGGGGTATTTTTTGTCCACTTCTGCAAAACAGGGCCCGACCAAAGGCAGTTCAGCAACCTCCTCATCTGTAAAGAGCCCTGCGCGCAGACCATCGTGCAGATCGTGATTGTTATACGCGATATCGTCGGCCAGTGCGGCCACCTGTGCCTCTGCACAGGCGTGGGTAGTCAGTTCAAGGTCGTGCTTGGCGTTATACTCGGCCAATGCATAGGGCAGCGGATCATCAACGGGACCATTATGTTTTGCGATCCCTTCAAGCGTTTCCCATGTTAGGTTCAACCCATCAAATTCCGCATAGGATCGTTCCAGCGATGTCACAATTTTTAGCGCCTGCGCATTATGATCAAATCCGCCGTAGGGTTGCATCAATTCATCCATGGCGTCTTCGCCCGTGTGCCCAAACGGCGTGTGGCCCAGATCATGGGCCAATGCCACAGCCTCGGCCAATTCTTGGTTCAATCCCAATGCATTGGCCAATGTGCGTGCGACTTGGGCCACTTCAATCGAATGGGTCAGACGCGTGCGAAAATAATCGCCTTCATGCTCTACGAACACTTGGGTTTTGTGTTTCAAACGACGAAAGGCCGAGGAATGGATGATCCGATCGCGATCCCGGTGAAAGGGCGTGCGATGGGCGCTTTCCTCTTCTGGGTACAAACGTCCCTTTGTTCCTGCCGGATCAGCTGCAAAAATTGCCTGCATCTGCGCTGCCTTTCTTGTTCTCATGCTTTTCTGTGCTTATATATCACCTACGTAGTCGATGTATAACCCTTTGGAGACCGTCATGCAGTTGCCACCAAAAGTCAGCGAACGCGCCTTTGAACGTTTGGTTGAAATTGATCCTGCGGGATCAGGTCAGGGGCTACGCGTTGCCGTAGAAGGCGGCGGATGCAGCGGATTTCAATATGATATCCGTCTGGACGATCAAAACCCAGATGATTTGGTGTTAGAGGGAAAAGGACAAAAAGTGTTCGTCGATGCGGCCAGCCTGCCCTTTTTACAGAACGCTGTGATCGACTTTAGCGACGAATTGATTGGCGCACGGTTTGTGATTGAAAACCCAAATGCATCCAGTTCATGTGGCTGCGGGACAAGCTTTTCTCTTTAATCCGCATCCGTTTTTGAATCGCGGTATTCACACAGGGCAACCGCCGTCGTTGCCCCGATCAACACGATTGCACCGATCCAAACAACATCCGATGGCACATCTGAAAAGACCACGTACCCAATAATCACGAACCAAACGAATTGCAGGTTAAAGATTGCGGTCATCAAATGAACAGAGATGAAATTTATCAGATAGATCGTCAACCAACGTCCGAACAGCAGTAGGCAGGCATAAAGGTAGATAAACTCAAACGACTTAGTGGCAAAAGACATGCCCTGATCCCAAATATAGACCCCTGCCCCAAGTGTCATCAGCAGGCTTGGCCAAAAAATCAGCGCCATTGGGTTCCGTTCAAATTTCCCGATATAGCGGGCAATCACCAATGAGGTTGATGCACTTAGCACCCCAAGGATCAAGTAAATGTATCCAACACGCATTTCTGGCACGACGTCCAAAAACATAATCGCAACGCCAATTGAACCAATTAACATTGCGGGCCATGCTAGAATGGATACGCGCTCATTAAATAGGAAGAATCCCAAAATGGCGGATGCCACTGGCAAAAGCGATGCAATGACAAAAGCGTCCGCCAGCGGCAGGCTTTTGAACCCAAGTATGAAGAAAACCGATCCCAAGCATCCAAACACAGATCGTATCGCCATCAACCATTTGAAGTTGGTGTTCAAAAATCCGATCCCTGATTTTGTGAACCCAAAGGCAAATGAAACACCTGTCACCATGATCCCAGAATAAAAAATCAACGCGCTTGCGGATGCGGTTAACATTGCGAATTTTGCGGTGGCATCCATCGCCGATTGCTCGATCGAGGCAAAAATGGTCAGCCATATGATGGGTGGGATAAAATATCTCGAATAATTTTGGGCGCGATCTTCTGTATTTTGATCAAAATGGTGAAGCGTGATCACCTGTTTTGGCATCATATCTGCCATAAAAACGGAATAAAACATACTAAGGATCTTTGTGAAAAAGGGCGCCGAAGCGCCCTTGGCCAATTAGGAAGGTGCGCCTGCACCACCAAATGCGGGGGCACCCGCACCACCTAGGCAGGGCATTCCTGCGCCACCCATGTTAGGAGCGCCTGCACCGCCTTTTGAACGTGTTGAAGATGTTGTAAGAGAGAAAACTTTAGACACCATTGTTACCCTTATATAATGATTACAGATTACATTGTCGGGCCAAAGAGCCCACAATAGGGTTAGACTGTCATGGTCCGCACCCACCAAACAATTTCAAAAAAATCAAATTGATTTTCAAAAATGCACACTAAACTGCGTTCGATTTACAATTTAGACGTTCACATAACGAATTAGATGTGTATCGCATCGCAAAATGAACGTGAATTGACCAATTTGTGTCGCCCAGTGGACTGTTCTGCATTGGCTTCATACTTGTCACGCCCATAAAAAACGGTGATACACGTAAAAAAGTCGGGTGGATCATCATGAAAATTGCAACTTTTAACATCAACGGGGTAAAGGCACGCGCGGAAACATTATGCCGTTGGCTGGATGAAACCTCACCTGACGTTGCGATTTTGCAAGAGATCAAATCAGTTGACGAAAATTTCCCGCGAGACTTGTTTGAGGAACGCGGATACAACGTGGAAACCCACGGTCAAAAATCATTCAATGGAGTCGCGATCCTTTCCAAATATCCGCTTGAGGATGTGGTGCGTGGCCTGCCGGGCGACGACAGTGATGAACAGGCTCGCTGGATCGAGGCGACAGTGGTCGGTAAAACCGCCATTCGGATGTGTGGCCTGTATCTCCCAAACGGGAACCCTGCGCCTGGTCCGAAATTCGACTATAAATTGGCGTGGATGGAGCGCCTATACCATCGTGCGCAGGCCCTGATGGCAGATGAAATGCCCGCATTCATGGCAGGCGATTACAATATCATCCCCCAAGCCGAAGATGCCGCACGGCCAGAGGCCTGGCGCGAAGATGCCCTGTTTCGCCCAGAATCCCTGTCAGCGTGGCGCAAAATTCTAAACCTTGGCTTTACCGAGGCGTTTCGCGCCCAAACATCGGGGCCCGAACACTATAGCTTCTGGGATTATCAGGCTGGCGCATGGGATCGCAACGATGGCATTCGCATCGATCATTTTTTGATGACGCCTGCGTGTGCGGATATGATGGTGCAATGCTATATTGATAGCGAACAACGCGGACGCGAAAAACCATCCGATCACGTGCCCGTTTGGTTGGAATTAGATAACTAATTCACATCCTGCGTCACATCATGGGCGTAAATCCAATCAAACTGACGCACCAAGCATGCGGACGCAATGCGTGATCCTGCGCTCCACGCGCTATGGACCAGGCTGCGCACCATTGAATTGGCCAAATGATAGTTCCATGCATTTGAATTTGTCGCCGCCAATACCCGTGAGACCCGCGGC
>CAXACF010000054.1:0-7904 GCA_963967125.1 uncultured Rhodobacterales bacterium
TTCATACATTATTTCTTTCTTTATTTATTTCTTCATTTCTTTATTTCCTTATTTCTTTCCCTCTTAATTTCTTTCTTTCTTCATTGTTCTTCCTTTCTTTCTTTATTTCGTACTTGGGTTCTTTTTTTATTTCTTTCTTTCCGTATTCCGTTCTTTCTTTCTGTCGTTATTTCTTTCGTTCTTTCTTTCTTACTTTTTAAAAAAGCGATAAAAATCGGTTTTAATCCGTAACCCTAGGAAAGGATGTCGACTATGACCGTCTACAATATCCAAAATCAGTGGGGCGGTTCGTCCGCACCGTGGCACGACGGTGGGGTGCTCAACATCGGAAACCGCGCAGACCAATTGCCCACCGCACTCCATATTCAATCCGGCGATGGCGGACTGAGCTTCACCGGTACGATGACGTATCAGGGTGAGGGGCCGATCGGCCTGCGCGCAACGCGCGTGACCGAAAATTGCTACCAGGCCGAAAACCAATGGGGTGGCAACGACGCCCCGTGGCACGATGCGGGCCTGTTCCTGCTCGGCGCGCGCGATGGCCAGAATGCGGTGGCGTTCGACCTGACGTCCAAGGACGGTCAGACGGTGACGGGCACGATGACCTATGCGGGTGAAGGCCCGGCAACTACGGCGGTCTGCGTAAGAAAATCCCATATACCTTCTGGGCAATGATGATCGGTACATTGGCCATCACAGGTGTTGGTATTCCGCTGACCTATTACGGATTTGCGGGCTTCCTCTCTAAGGACGCTGTAATCGAAAGCGCATGGGCCGGCACAGGCGGTGGGTATGCATTTTGGATGTTGCTGATTGCGGCGATGTTCACATCCTTCTACAGCTGGCGTTTGATGTTCCTGACCTTCTATGGTGAACCACGCGGGGACAAACACACCCATGATCACGCGCATGAAAGCCCGATGGTCATGCTGATCCCGCTGGGTGTATTGGCACTGGGCGCGGTCTTCTCTGGGATGATCTGGTACAAGAGCTTTTTCGGAAGCGATGCAGATGTAAATAAATTCTTTGGCATCCAATCGCATTACTCTGAAACTGTGAAAGACGGCCATTCTGATGATGGGCATGGCAGTGACGATCATGGAGATGATCATGCGGCCAAGGATGATCATAGCAATGAACATGCGGGTCATGTCGCCCCAACTGGCGCAATTTTCATGGCACCTGACAATCACGTTCTGCACGATGCACACTATGCCCCGAAATGGGTCAAGGTCAGCCCATTTGTGGCAATGTTGATCGGCTTTGTCATGGCGATGTGGTTCTACATCTGGAACCCCGAAATGCCAAAACGTTGGGCCGAAGCACAGCGTCCACTGTATTTGTTCCTGTTGAACAAATGGTACTTTGATGAAATCTATGACGCGATTTTCGTGCGTCCCGCGCAGGCTTTGGGCCGTTTCTTGTGGAAGCGCGGCGATGAAAACACAATCGATGGCACAATCAACGGGGTTGCAATGGGGATTATCCCATTCTTTACCCGCCTCGCTGGTCGCGCGCAGTCTGGATACATCTTTACTTATGCACTTGCGATGGTGCTTGGCATTGTCGTTCTAATCACTTGGATGACCTTCAGCGGAGGAGCCCACTAAGATGGCTGGCATGATCCTTTCCATTATTACGTTTTTGCCTGCTGTTGCGGCACTGATCCTGTTGGTGTTCCTGCGCGATGACGATGAAGCGGCAGCCAACAATGCCCGTTGGGTTGCCCTGATCGCAACGGTCATCACCTTTGTGGCGAGCCTTTTGATGCTGGGTGATTTTGATCCCCAGAACACAGGCTTCCAATTGGTTCACGAGGCAGAGTGGGTTATGGGGTTGACCTATAAACTGGGTGTTGATGGGATCAGCATCCTGTTTGTGATGCTGACCACATTCATGATGCCATTGGTGATCTATGCATCCTGGGGGGTTACCACGCGGGTCAAGGAATACATGGTTGCGTTCCTATTGTTGGAAACGCTGATGTTGGGCGTGTTTATGGCGCTGGACTTGGTTTTGTTCTACCTGTTCTTTGAGGCGGGATTGATCCCAATGTTCCTGATCATCGGGATTTGGGGCGGCAAAAACCGCATCTATGCATCGTTCAAATTCTTCCTTTATACGCTACTCGGATCCGTACTGATGCTGATTGCGATGATCGCAATGTATGCAGATGCTGGCACAGCCGACATTCCAACATTGATGACACATCAGTTTGGGTCTGAGGATTTCAGCGTTCTTGGCATTCACGTTGTGGGCGGCATGCAGACATTGTTGTTCTTGGCCTTCTTCGCCTCATTCGCGGTGAAAATGCCAATGTGGCCTGTACACACATGGTTGCCCGACGCGCACGTTCAGGCGCCAACAGCAGGGTCTGTTGTTTTGGCGGCGATCCTGTTGAAAATGGGTGGATACGGGTTCTTGCGCTTTAGCTTGCCCATGTTCCCTGTGGGGTCAGCAGTGATGGCGGATCTGGTGTTTTGGATGTCTGCGATTGCGATTGTTTACACATCACTGGTCGCGCTGGTCCAAGAGGACATGAAAAAGCTGATCGCCTATTCATCGGTTGCGCACATGGGATATGTGACCATGGGGATTTTTGCGGCCAACCAACAGGGGATTGATGGTGCGATTTTCCAAATGCTAAGCCACGGATTTATTTCGGGTGCGCTGTTCCTATGTGTGGGCGTGATTTATGATCGCATGCACACACGTGAAATCGACGCCTATGGTGGTTTGGTAAACCGCATGCCTGCCTATGCGCTGATCTTTATGTTCTTTACGATGGCCAATGTTGGTTTGCCGGGCACATCAGGATTTGTTGGCGAATTCCTAACATTGATGGGTATTTTCCAGGTGAACACATGGGTTGCCTTGTTCGCGACATCGGGTGTGATCCTATCTGCGGCCTACGCCCTTTGGCTATATCGTCGTGTTGTGATGGGGGATCTGATCAAAGAAAGCCTGAAATCAATCACGGATATGGGCACACGTGAACGCGTGATCTTTGCACCACTTGTTGTCATGACACTGTTGCTGGGTGTTTATCCTGCACTTGCGTTGGATGTGATTGCACCAGCAGTGGAAAACCTTGTTTCAAACTACAACGCTGCATTGCTTGACGCGGGCCTAGGCCAAGTCGCGGACGCAGCAAACGCGCATTAGGAGCTAGAAGGACATGATCATTTCCGATCTTAACATCATCCTGCCCGAAATTATCCTTTCGGTCTATGCGATGCTTGCGCTGGTAGGGGCGGTATACACGGCCAAGGACGAACTGGCGACAACGCTGTGTTGGTTGACATCCATCCTATTTGCAATCGTTGCGTTTTGGATTTCATCCGACAGTGCATCAGCGCAAACAGCGTTTAATGGCATGTTCATTGATGATGGGTTTGCCCGCTTTGCCAAGGTGGTCATCTTATTGTCTGCGGCAGCCGTTTTGGTGATGAGCGTTGATTACATGCGCCGTCGTGACCTGATGAAATTTGAATATCCGATCCTGATCGTTTTGGCGGTCGTGGGGATGATGATGATGGTGTCATCAGGCAATTTGATGTCCCTATACATGGGGCTAGAGCTGCAATCTCTATCGCTTTATGTGGTGGCCTCGTTCCGTCGGGACAGTGTGAAATCCACGGAAGCGGGGATGAAGTACTTTGTCCTTGGCGCGTTGTCGTCTGGTCTGCTTCTTTATGGTGCATCACTGGTGTACGGCTATACGGGCAGCACAGATTTCGCCACGATTATTCAGGCGGCGGGCCATGGCGGATCAATCGGTTTGATGATCGGTTTGGTTTTGGTCATCGCGGGCCTTGCGTTTAAGGTGTCAGCGGTTCCGTTCCATATGTGGACACCTGACGTTTATGAAGGATCGCCAACACCCGTCACCGCGTTTTTTGCAACAGCGCCCAAGGTTGCGGCGATGGCCCTATTTGCACGCGTGATGCATGATGCATTTGGCAATGCCAAGGCGGATTGGCAGCAGATTATTGTTTTGATTTCCTTGCTGTCCATGTTCCTTGGTGCTTTGGCAGCGATCGGTCAGACAAACATCAAACGCCTGATGGCCTATTCCTCAATCGCGCATATGGGGTACGCCCTGATGGGTC
Source organism: uncultured Rhodobacterales bacterium (assembly GCA_963967125.1). Classification (GTDB taxonomy): domain Bacteria; phylum Pseudomonadota; class Alphaproteobacteria; order Rhodobacterales; family Rhodobacteraceae; genus HIMB11. The sequence goes on from CAXACF010000054.1 coordinate 4,113, forward strand.
TTGCTGCAGGGACCGCGTATGGTGTTGAGGCGATGTTGATGTACATGACATTCTATGTGATCATGAACATCGGGACATTTGCCTTTATTATGACCATGGAAAAAGACGGCCAACCAGTAACAGATATCCAGTCCCTGAACCTGTTGGCGAAAACCAAGCCGGGCAAGGCATTGGCCGTAATGGTGTTGATGGTGTCTTTGGCTGGTATTCCGGGCACAATCGGTTTCTTTGGTAAACTTTACGTGCTTCAGGCCGCATATGGCGCAGGGCTTCTTTGGTTGGCGATTGCGGGTGTGATCGCATCTGTTATCGGTGCCTATTATTACCTACGCATTATCTATCTGATGTGGTTTGGATCCGAACAGGATGAAGCGTTGGATGATTATTCAACACCGATGCTGACGGCCTTTGTTTCCGTGTCAGCAATTGCAACGGTTGTGGGCATCGTGAACTTCTTTGGTTTAAAAGGCGCGGCAATCGCGGCAGCAGCAGCGCTTGTCCAATAATTTTCCAATAGGATATGATCGACGCATTCTTGCGTCGGTCGATAGCACAAATGCAGAGGCGGTCCGCATTGCCAAAACGGTAAGCGGACCGACTTGGATTCTGGGGCTTAGGCAAACACAGGGGCGCGGGCGTCGCGGACGCGCATGGATGGACCCAGAGGGGAATTTTGCAGGAACCTTGCTGTTGTTTCCTAATGGCGATCCGCATTCGTTTGCGCTGCGTTCCTTTGTAATGTCGCTTGCCCTTGCGGACAGTTTTGAAACGCTCTTTCCCCATCAGGTGACCTGCCAATTGAAATGGCCCAATGATGCCCTGTTAAATGGGGCCAAGGTCGCGGGTATTTTGTTAGAAACGGTCGCGCTTTCGGCGGGTCAAATGGCACTGGCCATTGGTGTCGGGGTTAATTTGAAAAATGCGCCCGATGCATCGAATTTGGAAAATCGCGCGCTGCCTCCTGCCTCAATTTATGGCCTAACGGGGCAGGTGATTTCACCCGAGGTGTTTTTGCCAACCCTTGCGTCTGCCTTTGCTGTTAGAGAAGCGCAATTCAACGCCTATGGGTTCGAGCCCATTCGCACCGCATGGTTAGAGCGTGCGGCCAATATCGGACAGATGATTACGGCGCGTACACAGCGCGATGAATACATGGGGCGATTTGACAGTGTTGATCAGGCTGGACATCTGATATTGGATACAACTGACGGACGTCGCGCGATTGCGGCTGCGGACATCTATTTCTAGAGGGCGTCACAATGTTATTGACCATTGACTGCGGGAACACGAACACGGTTTTTTCGATCTGGGACGGCACGGCATTTATTGCGACGTGGCGCACGGCAACGGAACATCAGCGCACCGCGGATCAATATTTTGTCTGGCTCAGCTCTTTGATGAATTTGCAAGGGGTGAAGGCCGATATTACGGATGTCATTATCTCATCAACAGTGCCGCGCGTTGTATTTAACTTGCGCGTTTTGGCAGACCGCTATTTCAACACACGACCCTTGGTTGTGGGAAAACCCGACTGTCACCTTCCCATCGATGTGCGCGTTGACGCTGGCACCAGCGTGGGACCAGACCGTTTGGTAAACACGGTGGCAGGTCATGATTTGTTTGGTGGTAATCTGATCATTGTTGATTTTGGCACGGCCACCACCTTTGACGTTGTTGATGCAGATGGGGCCTATATTGGTGGTGTGATTGCCCCTGGTGTGAACCTATCGCTTCAGGCGCTGCACCAACAAGCCGCAGCCCTGCCACATGTGGACATCGCCAAACCGCAGGCCGTGATTGGGACCAATACAGTTGCCTGTATGCAATCAGGCGTGTTTTGGGGATATGTAGGGTTGATCAAAGAGATTTGCGCACGTATCCGAGCAGAACATGGAAAAGAGATGAAGGTAATCTCAACAGGTGGCCTTGCCCCATTGTTTCAGGGCGCAGAAAAACTATTTGACGCATTCGAGGATGATTTGACCATGCACGGTCTACGCCTCATTCACGATCATAATCAGGAATAAAAACACAAATGAGCGATAGATTAATCTATATGCCCTTGGGCGGTGCGGGTGAAATTGGCATGAATGCCTATGTCTATGGATATGGTGCACCAGGCAAAGAAAGATTGATCGTTGCTGATTTGGGCGTGACCTTTCCCGATATGGACAGCACCCCTGGTGTGGATTTGATTTTTCCTGATATCACGTGGCTAAAGGAACGTCGCAATCAGATTGAGGCAATCTTTATCACCCACGCACACGAAGATCACGTGGGCGCCGTTGGGCATTTATGGTCTGAATTGGGGGCACCCGTGTTTGCGCGCCCCTTTACCGCGCATTTGGCACGGATGAAGATGGAGGATCATGGTCACAGCCCCCGCAACGTGAAAACCGTGATGAAATGGCCCGAAACGGTGGATGTCGGCCCGTTCAAGGTGGGGTTTGCCCCGATTTCGCATTCCATTCCTGAAAGCAGTGCTTTGGTCATTGATACGCCCGATGGACGCGTTTTGCATTCGGGCGATTTTAAGATTGATACAGATCCAGGTGTTGGTGAACCCTTTGACCGCGATATGTTTAGGAATATCGCAAAAAATGGGATCAAGGCATTGGTGTGCGACAGCACAAACGTGTTTTCCATGCACCCCGGCCGATCAGAGGCCACGTTAAAAGCATCCATCGCCGAATTGATTGCCGAGGCACCTGCGATGGTTGTTGCGACCACATTTGCCAGCAACGTGGCGCGTCTGCGCACCTTGGCCGAGGCTGCGACCAGTTCAGGGCGATCCATCTGTTTGATGGGGCGTGCCATGCGCAAAATGGTGCAAGCCGCGCTGGAAACAGGCGTCTTGGACGATTTCCCATCCGTGGTCAGTTCGGATGAGGCACAGGAAATTCCACGTCAGAATTTGATGCTGCTTTGCACGGGCAGTCAGGGCGAACGCCGCGCAGCAACGGCACAATTGGCCAACGGCAAGTTTCAGGGCATCTCCCTGAAAGAAGGGGACATGGTGTTGTTCTCCTCCTCAACCATTCCTGGAAATGAACGCGATGTCATTCGGATCATGAACCAGTTTTCGGAACAGGGTGTTGATGTGGTCACCGACCGCATGGGTGATTATCATGTGTCTGGTCACGCAAACCGTCCTGATTTGATGGAAATGCATAAAATCATTGAACCACAGATGGTGATCCCGATGCACGGCGAACACCGTCATTTGCGTGAACATGCCAAGATTGCCGAAAACGCGGGCTATGCATCCTTGATTTGTGTGAATGGTATGATGCTGGATCTGTCTGGTAATCGCCCCAAGGTGACCGAATATGTGGAAACCGGACGCATGTATTTGGACGGATCCACCCAAATTGGCGCGCTGGATGGAGTAATCCGCGATCGGTTGCGCATGGCGCTTTATGGTCATGTGATTGTGACAGTGATCCTAGATGAAGAGGATGAAATGATCGGTGAACCGTGGTGTGAAGTGCGCGGATTGCCAGAGATGGGATCCTCTAATGCGCCCCTTGTCGATGCATTGGAAGAGGACCTAAGCCAATTTATCGGACGTGCTGATCACAAAACCATCACCAATGACGATAAGTTGGAAGAGGCAATCAAACGTATCGCGCGTCAGACGTGTCAGACCGAAATTGGTAAGAAACCAGAAGTGTCGAGTGTGATTTCGCGCCTGATGTAGGATCAGACGCGATTTTCCTCAAGCCAGGTGCGGAAGATGCGAATTTGATCGGCAAAGGTGTCTAGTTTTTCTTCTGGCCAATCTGAGAACAC